>NZ_JBHWIE010000019.1:0-61028 GCF_042732085.1 Actinosynnema sp. NPDC059797 | reverse complement strand
GCCGAGGAAGAGCCCGAGGAACGGGGGGTTGAGCGCCACGACGTTGATGGCGCGCATGACCTCCACGCCCTCGGCGGGCGTGGTCCGGCGCAGGGCGGGCATGACCATGGCGGAGAACGCGAAGAAGACGCCGCCCGTCGCAGCGCAGCCCAGGGCCGCGAGGATCGTCACCGTGGGGAACATGGTCACCAGCCAAGCGGAGCGGTGCCCCGTCCTCCATGGCTCACCTGCTCGAACGCATACGCGATCGTCAAGGTCAGAACACCTCGGCCAGCCGCCTGGCGGCGCGGGACGAGTGCCGGTCCAGCCGGTCGGCCGCGGACCGCAGCAACGCCATCGCGTCGTCCCGGAGTCCGAGCGCCAGCAACACGTCCACCAGCTTGTCCTCGACCTCCGGGTGCCCCTCCCGATCCGACCCGAGCCGCCGCCGCAGCACCGCCGCGGCCTCCGCCGGTCGCCCCAGGTCCACCAGCAGGTCCGCCAACAGCACCGCGGTGGCGTCGCCGTCCCGGGCGCGGCCCCGGTGTTCCAGTCGGGCGCGCAGGAGGGCGAGGGCCCCGTCCGGGTCGCCGCGCGCGACCAGCTCCCGGGCCAGCCGCGCGGCGGCGGGCACGCCCCCGGGTGACTCGGCCCGGTCCCGCAGCTCGTCCCACCGGCCGGCCTCGGCCAGCAGGCGGGCCAGCCGTTCCACCGCGGCCACCGCCCCGTCCCCGGACAGCACCTCGACCGCCTCGTCGAGCCGGCCGGTGTTGACCAACACGTCGGCGAGCCCGACCCGATCCGCCGACGGCCGGGCGCGCAGGGAGGCGAGGACGTGGTCCACGTCCTCGTCGGACCACCGCGCCGACAGCTCGACCGCCGCCGCCACCGCGACCTGGCCGCCCCGGTGGGTCAGCGCCCGCAGCTCCGCCCGCCGCCCCCGGTCGGCCAGCAGCCGGGCCAGGGCCGCGGCGGCTCCTCCCGCCCCGGGCACGCGCTCGACCACCGCGCGCAGCACCGCCACGGCCGTCCCGCCGTCCCCCTCCGCCACCAGCACCCGGGCCAGGGCGGGACCCGCGCGGCGCACGACCTCGGGGTCGTCGGCCGCGGCCATCGCGCGCAGCTCGTCGAGGCGGCGCTCCCGCACCAGCAGCTCCACCAGGAGGTCCACGGCCTCGCCGACCGGGCGTAGCAGGTCCAGGGCCTCGTCCACCTCGCCGCCCGCCGCCAGGACCTCGGCCAGGCGCATCCTCGCGTACGGGGCGCCGGAGTCGTCACGCGACGCCAGGACGCGCAGCCGCGCCACCCACATCGGCTCCTCCAGGTGGTACTGGAGCAGCGCGTGGCGGAACTGGAGGGCGGTGCCCGCCTGGCGGAGCACCTGCCGGGCTCGCGCCTCCTCCAGGAACCGGCGCAGGCGCCACGGCCACAGGCCCAGCAGTGCGCTCGCGACGTGGACGCAGCGGAACCGGACCAGCTCCCGCGCCCCGGCCCGGAAGGCTGCGGTGACACCGCAGAGCACCGCCGCGACGACACCGACGCGCAGGGCCGTCCCGGGCGTCCCGGTCCACAGCGCGGCCGCGCCGAGCAGCGCGCCGCCGAGCGCACCGTGTCGCGCGCCCGCCACCGCGCTCGCGCGCCGGGCGGCCGACAGCGTCGACCACGGCGTGCCGCCCGCCCGCCCGGCCTCGGGCAAGAGCGGCGCGAGCACCAGGTAGCCGACCGCCGCACCGGCCACCACGGGGTTCCGCACCGCTATCGCGACGAACGACAGCGACAGGGCATCGAACGCGGCGGCGGACACCCGCGACCGGGGCGACCGCTCGCTCCAGGCCAGGCTCACCAGCAGCACCCCGGTGATCACGGCGCTGCGCCGGTCCTGCTGGCCGAGCCACAGGAACAGCCCGGCCACGCCGACCGCGAGCACCAGGGCGGCGCCCACCGCGAGCGCCGCCGGCAGGTACCGGCCCGGGAAGACCGACCGGACCTGGAGCGCGACCAGCGCGAGGACGACCGCGATCTCGGCCGCCGCCACGCACGGGTTGAACGGCAGGTACAGGATCGCGACGAACCCGACGGTCGCCGCGGCCCCCAGCACCAGCCCGACGGGCAGCAGCAGCCAGAGCGGGAGGTGCCGGTCCGCGGGCTCCGGTCCGAGCGCCCTCGCCGTAGCCTCCCACCAGCGCCAGTCGCGGGTACCCCGCTGGTGCAGCTGGAAGGCCAGGTGGCGCAGCCAGCGGACCTCCCGGCGCGGGCGCGGCGCGGTGGGCTGCGGTCCGCCCGGGTCCGGCTCCGGGGTCGGGTAGGCGTCGGCCAGGAAGGCGTCGAACAGGGTGCGCTCCACCGCCCGGCGGTCGGGCAGGGCGAGCAGCTCGGCGGGGTCGGTGTGCGGATCCCGGTAGGCGGCGCGGGCGACCGACACCATCAGCGGCGTCGACAGGACCCCCGCCAGCGCGCCTCCGGGCTCGGCCTCCAGGTGCCGCAGGACCGGCGCCCAGCGCTCGCGCGCCGGGGGCGGCTCGGACAGGAACGCCACCACCCGCGCCACGTCGACCGGCTCGAGCTCCACCACCGCGGCCGACGACAGCACCACGCCCGCCCGCTCGTACTCCGCGCTGCGGCAGGTCACCACCAGCGGGCGGTCGGCGTCGCACCACTCCTCCACCCGCTCCAGTGCCCTCCCGTGCCACACCGCGGGCAGCTCGTCGAGGCCGTCGAGCACCGGCAGCAGCACCCCTTCCCCGATCAGCCGCCGGACGGACCGGACGTCCACCACCGGGTGGTCCTCGGCGGTGCGGCGCGCGACGAAGTCCTCGACGTCCTCCAGGACCGGGTTCCACGACGCGACGGGCAGCAGCACCGGCACGCGCCCCCCGGCGCGGTCGGCGTCGAGCAGGCCCAGCGTCAGCAGCACGGCGAGCACCGACTTGCCCGCGCCCGGCGCGCCGAGCACCACCAGCCGTTGGTGCGGCAACCCGAGGAGGTGGTCCACGACCTCCTCGACCCCGCCCGAGAGCGGCTCCTCGCCCCACTCGCGCCCCGACCCGTCACCCAGCACGATCCGCCTGCTCGCCGCAACCGGACGCCCGGTTGACGACCAGCGCACGTCCAGCGGCGCCGGCCGGCGCACCCGGCGCGCGGCGGCCTCCGCCACCCACACCCGTCGCACGTCCGCCCTCAGCGCCCCGACGGCCCCGTCCGCCGGAGGGGCCGTCGCCGCGGCCCGCGCCGCCACCGGGCTCAGCCACGCGCTGAGCAGCACCAGCAGCAGGACGCCGGACCACGCCCACGGCTGGCCCACCTGGATCGGGTCGGTGGCCAGGTTCACCGCGACGGCCAGCGCGGTCGCCACCGCCGCGACGGCCAGCGCCGCCACCGCGGGCTTCCCCGGTAATCGCACGACGGACATCCTCCACCACGGTCCCTATCCTGACCGCGTGGACGAGTTGTCGGCGCTGTTGGACGGGCCCAGGGCGCGCGGCGCGTTCGTGGTGCGGTCCGTGCTCGACCCGCCGTGGTCGGTCCGGGTCCAGGACGGCGCGCCGCTGTCGGTCCTGGTGGCGGTGCGCGGCGACGGCTGGGTGGTGCCCGACGCCGACGACCCGGTCCCCTTCCGCGAGGGCGACGTCGTCGTGGTGCGCGGACCCGGGCACTACACCGTCGCCGACGACCCGGGCACCGCGCCGCAGGCGGTGATCCACCCCGGCGACCGCTCGACCACGCCGGGCGGCGAGGAGCTGTGCGAGGTGTGGGACCAGGGCGTGCGCACGTGGGGCGCGAAACCCGACGGCGCCGCGGTGCTGATCAGCGGCGCGTACCGGTTCGACGGCGAGGTGGGCGGCCGGCTGTCGGCCGCGCTGCCGCACGTGGCCGTGGTGCCGGGGCAGGCGCTGGTGCCGGTGCTGGCCGAGGAGGTCGCCAAGGACCTGCCGGGCCAGCAGGCGGTGCTCGACCGCCTGCTGGACCTGCTGCTGATCTCCGCGCTGCGCGCCCGCCTGGCCGAGGAGTCGTCCTGGTACCGGGCGCACCTGGACCCGGCGGTCGGGCGGGCGCTGCGGCTGCTGCACGAGGCGCCCGCGCGGCCCTGGACGGTCGCGGGCCTCGCCAAGGAGGTCGGCGTGTCCCGGGCCGCGCTGGCCCGGCGGTTCACCGAACTCGTCGGCGAACCGCCGATGGCCCACCTGACCTCGTGGCGGCTGTCGCTGGCCGCCGACCTGCTGCGCGAGCCCGGCGCCACGCTGGACGCCGTGGCCCGCCGGGTCGGCTACAGCACCGCCTTCGCGCTCAGCTCGGCGTTCAAGCGGGTCCGGGGCGAGCGCCCCAGCGCGTTCAGGCGCCGATGAGGCGGGCGGCCAGGTAGGACTCCAGCTGGTCCATGGACACGCGCTCCTGCGACATGGTGTCGCGCTCGCGCACCGTCACGGCGTGGTCGGTCAGCGTGTCGAAGTCCACCGTCACGCAGAACGGCGTGCCGATCTCGTCCTGGCGCCGGTAGCGGCGGCCGATCGCGCCCGCGTCGTCGAACTCGACGTTCCAGTGGCGGCGCAGCGCGGCGGCCAGGTCGCGCGCCTTGGGCGACAGGTCGGCGTTGCGCGACAGCGGCAGCACGGCCGCCTTCACCGGCGCCAGGCGGCGGTCCAGGCGCAGCACGACGCGCTTGTCCACGCCGCCCTTGGCGTTGGGCGCCTCGTCCTCGGTGTAGGCCTCCAGCAGGAACGCCATCATCGGCCGGCCCACGCCCGCCGCGGGCTCGATCACGAACGGGCGGTAGCGCGAGTTGGTGGCCTGGTCGAAGTACGACAGGTCCACGCCCGAGTGGTTGGAGTGCGTGTTCAGGTCGAAGTCGGTGCGGTTGGCGATGCCCTCCAGCTCGCCCCACTCCTGCCCGCCGAACCGGAAGCGGTACTCGATGTCGACGGTCCGCTTCGAGTAGTGCGACAGCTTCTCCGCCGGGTGCTCGTAGTGCCGCAGGTTCTCCTTGGAGATGCCCAGGTCCGTGTACCAGCGGGTGCGCTCGTCGATCCAGTACTGGTGCCACTCCTCGTCGGTGCCCGGCTCGACGAAGAACTCCATCTCCATCTGCTCGAACTCGCGGGTCCGGAAGATGAAGTTGCCCGGCGTGATCTCGTTGCGGAAGCTCTTGCCGATCTGGCCGATGCCGAACGGCGGCTTGCGGCGCGAGGTGGTCTGCACGTTCAGGAAGTTCGTGAAGATGCCCTGCGCGGTCTCCGGGCGCAGGTAGTGCAGGCCCTCGTCGGTCTCCACCGGGCCCAGGTGGGTCTTGAGCAGGCCGTTGAACATCTTCGGCTCGGTGTACTGGCCGCGGGTGCCGCAGTTGGGGCACGGCACGTCGCTGACGTCGCCCTCCGCGACCTGCTTGCCGGTGCGCTCGGCGTACTCCTCGGCCAGCGTGTCCTGCCGGAACCGCTTGTGGCAGGAGTTGCACTCGATCAGCGGGTCGACGAACGCCTCGACGTGCCCGGACGCGATCCACACCTCGCGCGGCAGGATCACCGACGAGTCCAGGCCGACCACGTCGTCGCGGCCGCGCACCACGGTGTTCCACCACTGGCGCTTGATGTTGTCCTTCAGCTCCACGCCGAGCGGGCCGTAGTCCCACGCCGACCTGGTGCCGCCGTAGATCTCGCCGCACGGGTACACGAACCCCCGGCGCTTGCACAGGCTGACGACGGTCTCGATGCGATCGGCTGCCACGGACACTCCATCGGGAATGCAGGTAAGGGATGCGGGTACGGGGTCGTCAGGGTAGCCCTCGTCACGCGGCCCCCATCGAGCGACCGGGCCGGTGCGACCGGGCCGGTGGGACCGGCCTCAGCGCGGGGTCGCCGGTCCCGCGGCCTCGCCCAGGCGGACGGTGCCCGCGTCCCGGGCCAGCAGGCTGGTCTCCCGGCGCACCGACCCGTCGGCCGCGACCAGCAGCGGCTCGTAGGCGGCGGGCTCGTCGGCGATCGCCTCCGACAGCAGCGGGACCACGTGCTCGCGCACCTCGAACGGCGACATCGCCCGGCGGTAGGCGACCACCGAGTCGAACTCGGCGGTCAGCACGTACCGGTCGGCCTCGTCGGTCGAGCGGGACAGCTGGGCCCGCCGGCAGCCGGGCTGGGCGGTCAGCAGCGCCAGGGCCCGGTCGACGCGCCCGGTGAACGCCTCGGCGGAGGCTTCCGGGACGGTGAAGCGGCAGACGAGCAGCACGGTGCAAGGATGCCACGGTGGCTGGTGACTCCAAGCGGACCCTGATCCCCGGCTCCGGACCGCTGTCCCGGGTGCCCGCCCCGGCGGCGTTCCTGCTGGTCCTGGCGTTGTTCGGGCTCGGGGTGTGGCTCGGCGGCGCGGTCGGCGCGGCGCTGCTGGGCGCGCTGGCGCTGGGCGTGGCGGCCCTGCTGGCGGCGACCTGGCGCTTCCTGGACCCCCGCGCCCGCGCGCTGCGACTGCTGGTCCTGGGGGTTTTGGTGCTGATCGCGGTGTCGGTGCTCTAGCGCCGTACTATTGGTGGTGAAAATCCATACCACCTGGGAGGCGCCGTGACGGTCGGAGTGCGGGGCGATCACGTGCACTCCCCGGAGCGCGTGGTCCCCGACCCCGCCCCCGCGCTGCCGGCGCGCACGCTGTCGGCCGCGGGCGAGCTGCTGCGCGCGCTGGCCGCGCCGGTGCGGATCGCGATCGTGCTCCAGCTCCGCGAGGCCGACCGGTGCGTCCACGAGCTGGTGGAGGCGCTGGGCGTGGCCCAGCCGTTGATCAGCCAGCACCTGCGCGTGCTCAAGTCCGCGGGGGTGGTCCACGGCGAGCGGCACGGGCGCGAGGTGGTCTACCGGCTCGTCGACGAGCACCTCGCGCACATAGTGGTGGACGCGGTAACCCATGTCGACGAGGGTCCGCGTGGTATCAACGAGACCGACCGGACCACCCGGACGGAGGAGATGTGACCACTAGCGAGCGCCCGACCTCGGTACCGGGGCTGCGTTCCACCAAGCAGCGGACCGCCGTGTCCAAGCTGCTGGACTCGCTCGGCGAGTTCCGCTCCGCCCAGGAGCTGCACGAAGAGCTGCGCAAACGCGGCCAGGGCATCGGCCTGACCACGGTCTACCGCACGCTCCAGTCGCTGGCGGACGCCGGCGAGGTGGACGTGCTGCGCACGGACTCGGGCGAGGCGATCTACCGCCGCTGCTCGGCGCACCACCATCACCACCTGGTGTGCCGGAGCTGCGGCCGCACGGTCGAGGTGGAGGGCCCGGCCGTGGAGAAGTGGGCCGACCGGGTCGCCGCCGAGAACGGGTTCGTCGAGGTCAGCCACACCGTGGAGATCTTCGGCACCTGCCGGGCGTGCAACGAGAAGGCGGGTCAGCCCTCGTAGGTGTCCTCCGGCGCGGCGATGGGCACGACCTCCGTGACGGTGAACGTCGGTACGAACTGGCTCTCCTTGTTCGCCGAACCCGGCACGACGCGCCCGACGGCCTCCACCCACTGGTCGTCGGGCAGCGAGCTGAGGTCGAGACCCGTCATCCGCGCCTTGACCGGGCGGGCGTCGGCGGCGCAGCAGCCGATCATCAGCCGGGCGATGAACACGTCCGGGCCCTGGCGGACCACGAACCCGGTCAGCTTGACCGTGCGGTCGTCCAGCGAGCCCGAGTCGTCCCACGCGGTGCGGGTGACGAACTCCCCGATGGTCAGCGGGACGACCTCGTCGTCCGGCAGGGGCGCGAACCCGTCGGCCGCCTCGACCTCCTGCGCCGCGTTGACGCTGGAGCGGGTCACGGTGTCCGCGCCCAGCGCGGGCGGGCTGATCAGGAACACCGCGAGCACCGGCAGCAGCAGCATCCACGGGCTGCGCGACGAGCCGTGGTCGTGGCCGTCGTGCCCCTCGGCGAGCTGCCCCTCCTGCGGCTGCCCCAGGCCGCCGCGGACGTCCCGGGCGATCGAGATCACCGCCAGCCCGACCATGACCGCGCCGGTGACCACCAGCCACGGCTGGAGCGACTCCTTGACGTAGCGCAGGTAGGTGCCGGTCAGCGCGAGCTTGAGCAGCGCGCCGCCGAGCAGGACCAGCAGGATGTTCTGGGTCTCGCGCCTCACAGGAACACCGCTCCCGCCGCCAGGGCGCACGCGATCGCCACCACGAACGTGGCCGGGGCGAAGCGCGCCGCGAAGGACTTGCCGAACGCGCCCGACTGGAGCGCGATGAGCTTGACGTCGACCGCCGGGCCGACCACCAGGAACACCAGCCGCGGCAGCAGCGGCAGCGCGGTCATCGAGACCGCGACGAACGCGTCCGCCTCGCTGCACAGCGCCAGCACGACCGCCAGCAGCGCCATCACCACCACGGCCAGCACGATCTGACCGCCCAGCGCCTCCAGCCAGGACTGCGGCACCAGGACGTTGAACGCGGCCGCGAACACGCCGCCGAGCACCAGGAACCCGCCCGCGTCGACCAGGTCGTGCCGCGCGGTCTCGGCGAACACCGCCCACCGGGACCGGCCGTCGCGGTCGGGCAGGCGGCGCAGCGCGCGTTCGGCGATCCACTCGGCCTTGCCGAACCGCGTCCACAGCCAGCCCATGACCATGGCGGTCAACAGGGACCCGGCGAACCGGGCGGGCACCATCGCGGGCGCGTCCCGGAACGCCACGGCCGTGGACACGAGCACGACCGGGTTCACCGCGGGCGCGGCCAGCAGGAACGACAGCGCCACGGCCGGCGGCACGCCCTGCTGCATCAGCCGCCGCGAGACCGGCACGGACGCGCACTCGCAGCCCGGCAGGGCCACGCCGGCGAGCCCCGCGACGGGCACGGCCAGCGCCGTCCGGCGGGGCAGCAGCCGCCGCAGCGCGCTCGCCGGCACGAACGCCGCGATCGCGCCGCTGATCAGCACCCCGAGCACCAGGAACGGCATGGCCTGCACGCACACCGCGACGAACACCGTGGAGGCGGTCCGCAGCACCGGCACGTCCAGCACGCCGACCAGCCAGTCCTGGAGCAGCAGCGCGAGCACCAGCACCCCGCACAGCACCTCCAGGGAGGTGACCCTCCACCGGGGCGGGGTGCGGCGCGGGCGAGGTTCCCGGATCTCGCCAGTGATTGTCACTTTCGTGATGATGCCAGAGCGCCCGACTGGGGATCGGGGTCAGGTGGGGAACGGGCCCACCGAGAACGCCTGGGACACGCCGTTATCCACCACTTCCGCGATGACCGTCACCTGTGAGTCGGTCATGAAGCAGCGTTGGTCCACGAACGGCTGGAAGCACTGGACCTGGGGGCTCATGTCCACGGACCACTGGGCGGGCTGGGCCGAGCACGGGATGGTGGTGGTGCCGCCGTCGCTCGCCATGTGCATGAGGATCTGGAGGCCCGAGGCCCGGATCACGGCGGTGCCCGAGGTGGTGGAGCAGGTCGCGGTGCCCCAGACCCACAGCCTGCCGTACTGGGCGCCCATGACCTGGGCGCCGGTGACGGTGATGCTCGCCGCGGCCAGGGCGGTGGGGGTGACGGCGAACGTCGAAGCGGCGATCATGGTCGCGCATAAGGCGGCGCGTGCTGCGGCTCTCATGGTTGGCCCCTGTCGGAAGGCGATCCAGGCACCGTAGCCGCGCGTCGCGCCGGAGCGTCACTTCCGATCGGGGGACAGCCCGTGACCGGGTCGCCCGCGCACCAGCGCGCCCCGTCCGGGCTGCTCGCCGAGCTGACGGCCGACGACGACGTGCTGGGCGCGCTCCTGGTCGGGTCCCTGGCGCGGGGCACCGCCCGGCCGGACTCCGACCTGGACGTCCTGGTCGTCGGCGCGCCCGCCGAGGACGCGCCGTGGCGCTCGGCGCCCCGCGACCCGCCGGTCGACCTGCTGGTCCGCACCGCCGACGGGTGGCGGGCCACCTTCGCCCCGCGACGGGCGGACGACGAGTCGTGGGGCTACGCCTTCCTCGACGGCGTGGTGCTGCACGACCCCTCGGGCGTGGTGTCGCGCCTGGTCTTCGACGCGGCCGAGGCCCACGCCCGCTACCGGGCCCCCGAGCACGTGAGGGCGCACCACGCCGGGTTCCTGCGGCACGTGCTGCCCAAGGCGCGGGCGGTGCTGCGGGGCGGCGACCCGGTGGAGGTCGGCTGGGCGGCGGCGGTGCTGACCGACGGGCTGCTGCGCGCCGCGTGGGCCGCGAACGACCTGCCCAACCCGTCGCTGGACCTGGGCACGGTGCGGCGGCACCTGGACGACCTCACCGAGCCCGCGGGCGCGCCGGACGCGGTCCGCGCCCTGCTGCGCGCGTCGCCGGCCGGGTCGCTGCGCCGGCAGCTCGACCTCGCCGAGCTGCTGGAACCGCTGCTGCGCGCGCCCGTGGAACGCGACGCGCGCCCGGCGCGATCACCAGGCGTGGGACGAGCACCAGGGGGAACGCCGTGACCGGCACGAGTCCACGTCGGGTCTTCATCTCCTACGCCCACGAGTCGGACCGGCACGCCGAGCTGGTGCGCCGGCTGTGGGTCTTCCTGCGGGGGTGCGGGATCGACGTGCGCCTGGACCGCGAGACGACGGCGCGGCGGACCGACTGGGCGCTGTGGATGGCGGACCAGATCAGGTCGGCCGACCACGTGCTGGTGATCGCGTCGACCGAGTACCGGCGGCGGGCGGAGGGCCGGGCGGGTCCCGCCGACGGGCGCGGCGCGCAGTGGGAGGCGCGGCTGATCCGGGACGCCTTCTACGCCGACCAGCGCGCCCTGGACCGGTTCCTGCCCGTCGTCCTGCCCGGCGAGTCGGTGGCCGGCGTCCCGGACTTCCTCGCCCCGGCCACGTCCACCGTGTACCCCGTCTCGGACTTCACCGTGCCGGGCGCGGAAGCCCTGTTGCGGGTGCTGCTGGACCAGCCCTGGGAGGTGCCGCCCCCGCTGGGCCCGCCGCCCCTGCTGCCGCGCCGGGACGACACCCCGCCACCCGCCCCGGGACCCACCCCGCCGGGGCTCGTCGGGCCCGACCTCGCCCCGGCCCTCGTCGTGTCCGCGACCTACCCGTTCCTGCGCAGCCCCACGTCGGCCTGCCTGGGCCTGTGGACCTCGCCGGACGGGACGCGGCTGGCCACCGCCGACAACGACCGCCGGGTGTGGCTGTACGACGTGGACCGCCCCGTGCTGCTCAGCCGCGTCCGGGCCGATCGGCGGTTCTCCGGCAGCGGGCACCCGCACGTCGCCCTCCCGGCCGGCGCGGTGGCGGTGACCGGCTGCGGCCGGTCCCTGCGGTTCCACGCCCTCCCCTCGGGCGCCCTGACGCACGAGGTGCGGGTGCCCGCCGAGATCACCGGGCTGGCGCCGCTGCCGGGCACCGACCGGGTCGCGGTGGCGACCGCGAACGGCGCGGGGCTGACCGCGTGGTCGGTGGCGTCCTGCTCGCCCGTGGCCCCGCCGTGGACGCCGCCCGGCGCGCCGGTGACCGCCGTCGCCGCCTCGGGCGACGGCACGGCGCTGTTCTTCGCCACCGGCCGGCTGGTCACGCGGCTGGACCTGGCCTCGGGCGCGCGGCTCGGCTGGACGGCGGCCGGGCCCGTGGTCCGCCTCGCGGCCTCGTGGGACGGCGACCGGTTCGCGACCGCGACCGGCGGCCGCGGTCGCGCGGGGCACTACGAGCTGTGGCGCGCGGACCAGCGGGAACCCCACTGGGGCTCGCCGCACGCCGCCTTCTACCCGAGCGTCGCCCTGGACCCGACGGGGTCGCTCGTCGCGCTCAACCGCGACCGCGCCGTCCACGTGATCCGCTTCACCGACCAGGCCATCCTCGGCGTCCCGGACGGGCGCGAGGGCCACGTGGCGTTCGCCTCCGGCGGCCGGGACCTCCTCGTCGCCGACAACCCCGGCTTCGCCGCGCCCGGCATCCGCCGGCTGGCGCTGCACCCCGGCGCGCCGTGACCCCGGTCCAACCCAGGTCCCAGGCCCCGGGGAGCGCTCAGTCCTCCGAGCGCAGCTCCGCGATCGTGGCCAGCACGTCCTCCGCCCGCTCCACCGGCAGCAGGGGCTCCACCACGGCCGTCACGCCGCGGCTGCCCGCCAGGACCTCCTCGGCCAGCGCCACGGCCTCCTCGCGCTCGTACGGGCCGCACACGAACGACGCCCAGTCCTCACCCGCGGACGCCTCGAACGTCACCGCCCACGGCAGGCCGTCGACCTCGTCCTCGTCGTCCGGCTCGTACACCACCACACCGGCCATCAGGCCCCTCCCCCGGTTCCCGCCAGCAGCTCGTTGCGCAGCTGCGAGGCGGTGGACACGACCAGCATCAACAACGTGCTCAACGGCTCGGCCTTCAGCCCCTCGGCGGGGAACGCGTACCGCAGCGTCACGTCCATCCCCCGCTCGGTGTGGACCACGCCCAGCGTGCCGAACAGGCCCTGGCCCGCGCGCTCGGCCGCGGACACGGCCAGGCTCGGGTCGCTGGGCAGGTCCCACGCCACCACGCACGTCAGGCTGAGCACGGTCAGGCCCTCGGCCAGCCGCATCGCCTGCACCGCGCACGGCACGTCGCCGTGCCGGAAGCTCAGCGCGCCGTCGTCGTCCACGTGCACCTCGTGGAACATCTCCAGCGCCTCGCGGGCCGCGGTCAGCAGCCGACCGGTCACCTCGGCGTCGTCGCTCACTCCGCACCTTCCACGTCGGGCTTGTCCACGGCCCCGCCGAAGCGGCGGTCCCGCCTGGCGTACACCTCGCAGGCGCGCCACAGGTCCAGCCGGTCGAAATCGGGCCACAGGATGTCCTGGAACACCAGCTCCGCGTACGCCGACTGCCACAGCAGGAAGTTCGACGTGCGCTGCTCACCCGACGGCCGGATGAACAGGTCCACGTCCGGCATGTCCGGCTGGTACATGTGCCGGGACAGGGTGCGCTCGTCGACCTTCTCCGGGTTGATCTTGCCGGCCGCGGCCAGCCGGGCGATCTCCCGGGCCGCGTCACCGACCTCGGCGCGCCCGCCGTAGTTGATGCACATCGCCAGGTTCAGCACGTCGTTGTCCTTCGTGCGCTCCTCGGCGACCTCCAGCTCCTTGATCACGCTGCGCCACAGCCTCGGCCGGCGGCCCGCCCAGCGCACCCGCACGCCCAGCTCATCCAGCTCGTCGGTGCGGTGGTGGATCACGTCGCGGCTGAAGCCCATGAGGAAGCGCACCTCCTCGGGGCTGCGCCGCCAGTTCTCGGTGGAGAACGCGTAGAGCGACAGCCACTTCACGCCCAGCGCGATGGCGCCCTTCGCCGCCTCGACCACCACGGCCTCGCCGCGCTTGTGCCCCTCGATGCGGGACAGCCCGCGCTGGTTGGCCCAGCGGCCGTTGCCGTCCATCACGATCGCGATGTGCCGGGGCACCAGGTCGGCCGGGATGTCGGGCGGCGTCGCCCCGGTGGGGTGCGGTTCCGGGGGTCGGGGGGCGCGTTCGACGCGATCCGCCCGCCGTCGGCGAAGCATGGCTGTCCTCTCGGGGTGCTCAAGTGGGGACGCGCGAGCCTAACCCCCGGCGGGCCGGGCCTTGCGCTCGACCAAGGGCAACGAGCGCAGCTGCCGCTCCAGGTGCCACTGGAGGTGCGCGGCGACCAGGCCGCCCGCGTCGCGGCGGGCGACGGCCGGTATCCCGTCCACCACGTCCCACCGGCCGTGCAGCAGGGCCGACAGCAGGCGCAGCGTGTCACCGGACGGGGTGGCGCTGCCCGGCGGCCGGCACCGCGCGCACACCATGCCGCCGGCGTGGACGTTGAACGCCTTGTGCGGGCCCGGGTCGCCGCAGCGGGCGCACTCGTCCACGGCGGGCGCCCAGCCCGCGAACGCCATCGCCCGCAGCAGGAACGCGTCGAGCACCAGCGAGGCGTCCCGCTCCTTGGCCGCCAGCGCCCGCAGCGCGCCCGTGACCAGCAGGTACAGCCGCAGGACCGGTTCGCCCTCCTCGGCGGTGAGCCGGTCCGCGGTCTCCAGCACCGCGCACCCCGCCGTGTAGCGCGGGTAGTCGTCCACCAGGACGACGCCGAACGCGTCCACCGTCTGGACCTGGGTCACCACGTCCAGCGACCGGCCCGGGTAGAACTGCACGTCGACGTGCGCGAACGGCTCCAGCCGCGCGCCGAACCGGGACGAGGTGCGGCGCACGCCCTTGGCGACCGCGCGCACCTTGCCGTGCCGCTGGGTGAGCAGGGTGATGATGCGGTCGGCCTCGCCGAGCTTTTGCACCCGCAGCACCACCCCGGTGTCCCGGTAGAGGTTGGCCACCTAGAACCCCAGTCTGCGCAGCTGCTTCGGGTCGCGCTGCCAGTCCTTGGCGATCTTGATGTGCAGGTCGAGGTAGACGCGCGTGCCGAGCAGCTTCTCGATCTGGCGGCGCGAGGTGATGCCGACCTGCTTGAGCCGCTCGCCCCGGTGGCCCAGGATGATCGCCTTCTGGCTGGGCCGCTCCACGAACAGGTTGGCGTGGATGTCCACCAGGTCGTCGCGGCCCTCGCGCGGCAGCATCTCCTCCACCACGACGGCGATCGAGTGCGGCAGCTCGTCGCGCACGCCCTCCAGCGCCGCCTCCCGGATCAGCTCCGCCACCAGCGTCTGCTCCGGCTCGTCGGTCAGCTCGCCGTCCGGGTACAGCGGCGGGCCCTCGGGCAGCTTGCCGACCAGCAGCTCCGCCAGGGTGTCCACCTGGTAGCCGTCCACGGCGGACACCGGGATCAGCTCGGCGAACTCCATCACGTTCTGGAGCGCGAGCAGCTGCTCGGCCACCTGCTGCTGGCTCACCAGGTCCGTCTTGGTGACGATGCCGAACACCGGGGTGCGCTTGGCGATCTTCTGCAGCTCGGCGGCGATGAACTTGTCGCCGGGGCCGACCTTCTGGTCCGCGGGCACGCAGAACCCGACCACGTCCACCTCGGACCAGGTCTCCCGGACCAGGTCGTTGAGGCGCTGGCCGAGCAGGGTGCGCGGGCGGTGCAGGCCGGGGGTGTCCACGAGCACGAGCTGGCCGTCGTCGCGGTGCACGATGCCCCGGATGGTGTGGCGGGTGGTCTGCGGCTTGCTGGACGTGATCGCGACCTTGGTCCCGACCAGCGCGTTGGTCAGCGTCGACTTGCCTGCGTTGGGGCGGCCGACGAAGCACGCGAACCCGGAGCGGTAACCATCCATCCCCCCATTGTCCCCGGTAGCCCGGACGGCGCGTGGCCGCCCTCGACCTCAGGCGCCGTCGTGGACCGTGACGGCGTACCCGTCGAGGTCCGCGAAGGTGAAGGTCCGCCCGAACGGGCCGTCGACGGGCGCGGTCAGGATCGGCACCCCGGCGGCGGCCAGGTCGTCGTGCAGCTCCTGGGCGTCGTCGGCGCGCAGCCACAGCGCCACCCCCGTGCCCGGTCGCGGCGCGGCGGCGTCCAGGTCGACCCCGGGCAGCGGTTCGCGCACCGCGAAGGGGACGGGCGAGGTGGCGAACACGACCGCGTGCGGCGGGCCGGCCGGGGCGCGGCGCAGGCCCAGGCGGTCCTCGTAGAACGCGGCGGCGGCGTCCAGGTCGCGCACCTGGAGGGCGATGAAGTCGGGTCCGGTCACGGTGGCCACGGGTTCCTCCTCGGTTCGTGTCAGGTTCCTGACACTCGCCACCCTATGTCAGAATCCTGACATGAAGCAAGACCGGGTGAACCTGGACTCGTCCGTCGGCTACGCCCTCAAGCAGGCCGCCGCGGCCCTGCGCGGCGCCATGGACGCGGCCCTGCGACCGCTGGGGCTGGGCGTCCCCCAGTACGCCTGCCTGGAACTGCTCGGCCAACGCCCCGACCTGTCGGCGGCCGAACTCGCCCGCGGCGCCTTCGTCACCCGGCAGTCCATGCACGCGGTGCTCCAGGGCCTCCAGGACCGCGGCCTGCTGACCCGGCCGGCCACCGCGCCCCGGGGTCGGGCGCTGCCCACCCGGCTCACCGAGGAGGGCGTCGACCTGCTCCACCGGGCGAGCCGCGCCGTCGCCGACGTCGAACGCCGGATGCTGCGGCACCTGGCCCCCGGCGAGGCCGAACGGCTGCGCGAGCAGCTCACCGCCTGCGCGGCCGCCCTCGCCGCCGAGGAGACCACCGAGGAGTAGGGGCGCCGGAACAGGAGCGCTCCCGACGCGGACCCACCCCGCGCTTCGCCACCACGAAGCCCGCACGGCCCGCCGCGAAACCACCGCCCGCACCGCCGACTCGGAGTGGCCGACCACCCACCACTCCGGAGGCATTCCCGTGAAACGCTCCCCCCGCCTGCTGCTGTTACCCGTGCTCGTCGCGTCCGCCCTGGTCACGACCTCCGGCACGGCCACCGCCGCGCCCGCCACCGTCGGCAACACCGACGGCGACGGCCTCACCGTCCGCGCCCGCCCCACCAGCGCGAGCACCTCGCTCGGCCTGGTCTTCGACGGGCGGCGGGTGGAGATCTCCTGCCAGGCCCGCGGCCAGTCCGTCACCAACACCCGCGGGTTCACCAGCGACCTGTGGGACTACGTGCCCGCCCTCGGCGGCTACCTCGCCGACGCCTACATGGCCACCGGGCACGACCACCGCATCCCCGGCGTGCCCGACTGCGGCGGCCAGAGCGGCGCGCTCGTCCCCGTCTCCCAGTTCCACGGCCAGGCCAACCAGGGCGAGGACTGCGGACCCGCGAGCGTCGTCTCCGCCCTGCTCGCCGCGGGCGTGACCCCGCGCGGCTGGACCGCCTCGCGCCCCGTCACCGCCATCAACCAGGCCCGCGCCGACATGGGCCGCGACCCGTCGTGGAACGACCCGAACGAGTTCGGCACCAACGAGAGCGACGTCAAGCGCGCCCTCGCCCGCAACGGCGTCACCGCGACCGTCGTCTTCAACGACCTAGCCCGCACCCTCGCGCACGTGCGCGGCGGCCGCCCCGTCGTCCTCGCCGGCAACATGATCGGCCTGCCCTGGTCCGGCCGGGACGTCCCGCACTTCCTCACCGTGGCCGGCTACGACGGCGACTACCTCGTGCTCGACCCGGCCTCCCAGCCGATCGTCCACCGCGCCTCCGCCGCCACCCTGGCCGGCTACTACAACCACGACCTCGGCCGCGCCGGGGTGCTGCTCTAGGCGCGCCGAGGCGTGCGCACGGGGCACGGGCGCACGCCCCGGGACCGTCACCCCGCTCCGGCGAACGCCCGCAGGCCCAGGGCGACCCCCGTGCCGCGCAACCACGCCCACCGGTCCTCCGCGTCGTCGAGCACCCGGCACCACTCGTCCCGGTCCAGCACGGCCCGGTAGCGCCCCACCAACCGGGTCCGCTGCTCACGCGTGGCGCCCGCCACGGCGCCCGGACCGGCCAGGAGGCCGGCCAGGCACACCGCCGCGGCGAACCGGTCCCGCGTCGGCCCCTGCCGGGCCAGGTGGGCGACGTGCGCCTCGACCACCTGGCGCGCCGGCGGGTAGCGCCCGAGGTCCATCCCCATCCCCGACGCGTGCCCCAGGACCGCCGGCAGCCGCCCGGTGTGGTCGACCAGCTCGTCGTCGGACTCGGTGGTGATGGCGTGGTGCAGGTGCGCCACCGTGGCCACGCGACCCGCGAAGTAGGAGTTGAGGACGTCGCCGTCGCAGGCCCGCCGCCGCAGCCACCGCCGCGAACGCTCGCCGGCCCGGCGGCACAGGGCCTCCACGACGTGCACCCGCCCCCACCCGTCGACCCGGTCACCCAGCCACAGCAGGGCGTCCTCGCCGTGCCGGCGGCGTTCCAGGGCGGCGGCGGCCAACGGGCCGAAGGTGCGCGACAGCAGGCCGATCATGCGGATCAACGCGATTTCGTCCTCGTCATCGCGCCAGTCGGTCCCCAGCAGGGCCAGGCCCACCAGCACCTCGGCCTGCCCCGCACCATGCCGCACCAGCCACCGCCCGGTCCGGCGCACCCGCTCCCGGTCGGCCCGCAGCGCGGCGGCAGCGACGTGGTCGTTGCGGTGGATCGGCACGGCCAAGCCGCTCAGCGCGCCGGCCAACTCCGACGGGTGGCCGTCCCCGGCGAAGTGCCCGTCCAGGACGGCCGCCACGTCCGCGCCGTCCCGGCGCAGGTCGGTCCGCGCATCCCGACGCGCACGCGACGGCGGCGGGTCGTTCGGGAAGGGTTCGCCGTAGTCCGGCAGCGGTCCGTCGGGGTGCCGCTCGTGCAGGCACGACGCGTGGTCGAACAGGCTGGTCCGGGGGCCCGCCCCGGTCCCCTCGCTCACCGGCGGGGGGTGGACTCGATTCTTCCGGTCATGATCGGCAGCCTACCCGCACCCCGCCGGTTCCCCCGGAGCCGATCCGCGGCGCACCGGACCGGGCGCCGCGGCGTCGACCCCCGACCTACACCGTCTCCTGCACCACACCGGCGCCGTCGGCCCGCAGCACGGGCGCCCCGGCCGCCAGGTCCCGCACCGCCGCCACCGACTCCGCGTCCACCTCGCCCGCCGCCGTCACCACGGCCGCCGCCTCCAGGCCCTCCGCGCCGCTGGACACCGCCGCCGCCACCGCCGCCTGCAACGCGGTCAGCTTCAACGACGGCAACGCCACCGTGGTCGCCGCGTACGTCCGGCCGTCGGTGTCGCGCACCGCCGCGCCCTCCGCCGCGCCCGTCCGCGCCCTCGCCGACCGCGCCAGCGTGACGATCTTCTGGTCCTCGGGGTCCAGCTCACTCACCGGGCGTCTCCTCGTCGCTCTCGTCCTCGCGCGCCGACCGCACCAGCACCGTGGTGATGCGCATGCGACCGCGCTCGTCCTTGCCGCCCTCGGCCCGCATCCGCAGACCCGCGATCTCCGCCTCCGTGCCCGGCAGCGGCACCCGGCCCAGCCGCTGCGCCAGCAGCCCGCCGACCGTCTCCACCTCGTGGTCGTCCAGCTCCGTGCCGAACAGCGCGTCCAGGTCGTCCACCGGCAACCGCGCGCTCACCCGCACCGAACCGTCCGCCAGGTGCTCCACCGGCGGCCGGTCGTCCGTGTCGGACTCGTCGGTGATCTCACCGACGATCTCCTCCAGGATGTCCTCGATCGTCAGCAGGCCCGCCGTGCCGCCGTACTCGTCCACCACCACCGCCAGGTGGTTGCGCGACAGCTGCATCTCCCGCAGCAGGTCCGCGATCGGCTTCGAGTCCGGGATGAACGACGCGGGCTTCATCACGTCCGACACCAGCGTGCCGTTCGGGTCCTCCGCCAACGTCACCCGCACCAGGTCCTTGAGGTTCACCACGCCCACGATGTCGTCGACGCTCTCCCCTATCACCGGGACCCGCGTGTACCCGGTCCGCAGCGACAGCGCCAGCGCCTGCCGGATCGACTTGGTCGACTCGATCCACACGATCTCCGTGCGGGGCACCATCACCTCGCGCGCGATCGTGTCGCCCAGCTCGAAGACCGAGTGGATCATCTCCCGCTCGCCCTCGTCCACGACACCGCGCTCCTGGGCCATGTCGACCAGCTCGCGCAGCTCCACCTCCGAGGAGAACGGACCCTCCCGGAAGCCCTTGCCCGGCGTGATCGCGTTGCCGACCAGGATCAGCAGCTTGCTCAGCGGACCCAGCACCCGGCCCAGCACCCGGATCGGGCCCGCCGCCACCAGGCTCACCGCGTACGGGTGCTGCCGGCCGATCGTGCGCGGACCCACGCCCACCAGCACGTACGACACCACCAGCATGCTCAGCCCGGCCACCAGCACCGCCACCCAGCCGGTGTCCACCAGCCGGAAGCACACCACGGTCACCAGCACCGTCGCCGCCAGCTCGCACCCCAGCCGCAGCAACAGCAGCAGGTTCACGTGCCGCGGCCGGTCGGCCAGCAGCGCGATCAACTGGCCCGTGCCCGACCGGCCCTGCCGCTGCAACGCCTCGACGCGCGCCCGCGACACCGTGCCCAGCGCCGCGTCCGCCGCCGCGAACACACCCGCACCCAACACCAGCACCACGGCCAGGACCAGCAGGCTGGTCGAACCGGCTATCGCCACCCCCGCCGCCTCAGGTCGCCGGTCCGGAGCCGGCCGGGTCGTCCGGACCCGCCGAGTCCTCCAACCCCACCGCCCCGAGCAGCTTCGAGTCCGCCTCCCGCTGCGCCGACTGGCGCGCCGCCTCGGCCGCCGCGGTGCGGAAGTCGCCCAGGATGCGGTTCTGCAACGTGAACATCTCCCGCTCCTCGGCGGGCTCGGCGTGGTCGTAGCCGAGCAGGTGCAGCACACCGTGCACGGTCAGCAGGTGCAGCTCGTCCAACAGGCTGTGCCCGGCCTTCTTCGCCTGGTCGCGGGCGAACTCCGGGCACAGCACGATGTCGCCGAGTAGCGCCGGCCCCAACCCCGCCGCGTCCGGCCGGCGCGCCGAGTCCAGCTCGTCCATCGGGAACGCCATCACGTCCGTCGGACCGGGCAGGTCCATCCAGCGCTGGTGCAGGTCCGCCATCACGTCCAGCTCCACCAGCAGGACGGACAGCTCGGCCAACGGGCTCACGCCCATCCGGTCCAAAGCGAACCGGGCGGCGGCCACGATGGACGGCTCGTCCACGCCGACGCCCGACTCGTTCGCGATCTCGATGCTCACGGCGCCTATCGTCCCCGGCGCTGCCCGCGCGACCTCGCACCGGGTCCGGCGTGGTGCCCGTCCCGATCGCGGGCATCGCCCTCGTCCTGCTCGACCTGCCACTTCTCGTAGGCGTCCACGATGTCCGCGACCAGGCGGTGGCGGACCACGTCGTTGCTGGTCAAGACCGAGAAGTGGACGTCCTCGACGCCGTCCAGGATGTCCTTGACCACCTTCAGGCCGCTGCGCTGGCCGCCGGGCAGGTCCACCTGGGTGATGTCGCCGGTCACCACGACCTTCGAGCCGAAGCCCAGGCGGGTGAGGAACATCTTCATCTGCTCGGGCGTGGTGTTCTGCGCCTCGTCGAGGATGATGAAGGCGTCGTTGAGCGTGTTGTGCGTCAGCAGGTGGTCCTCGGTGACGTACAGCGAGTCGGCCGCCGCCACCTGGATGCACACGGCCTCCGCGCGACCCGCGGGCTCGATGCTGTCGATGAACCGCATCGGACGGCCGCCACCACCCGCCGCCCGGTACCGGTCCCGCTTGCGGGCGAGCCGGAAGGGCTCGACGCCCGCCGGGAGGCGGATGTCGACGACGTGCGCGTCGTTGCGGTAAGCGACCTCGCGGCCGTTCGCCCACCCCGAGGTCCGCCCCTCGGCGGGACGGGTGCGGGTGTACGCGACCCCGCCCAGCGACCGGACCAGCGCGATCACGTCGTCCCGGAGCCGGGTCGAGGTGGTCGTGTACTGGATGCGGCAGGTCCGCCCGGCCTGGGTGACCGGACCCCCGTCGGAGTCCAGCAGGCCCTGGAGCAGGGCCAGCCGGACCTCGGGCGTGTTGAGCAGGTAGGCGTCCGGGATGAACTTCGTGTGCGATCGGGTGCCGAGCAGGTCCAGGGCTCGCAGCGCCCCGGTCACCGGGTTCTCCAGCGTGACCACGTCGCCGGGGGCCTTCACCCGGTTCAGGACGTAGTCCACCCGGCTCCTCCGCCGCACCACCACTCCGGGCAGGGCCGCCTCCAGGGCGCTCGCCAGGTCCGGGTCGTCGGTGGCGAAGGACGGCGTGGTGGAGCCCGTCAGGCAACCGTCGCCCAGCAGCAGTCCCAGGGCGTAGGGGTCCATCGGGACCTCCTGCGCCGGATGGCAGGCGGGCGCGCTGAGCAGCGGCAACTCGTACCGCCGCGCGTGGGCGGCGCGGAGGTTGCCGATCATCTCCTTGGTCTCCAGCACCCGCCACGGCTTGTTCCGCCGGCGGTCGGACGCGGTCCGGACCGTCCAGAGGTGGTCGCCGCAGCACAGCGTCGAAGCCCCGTCCTGGGCGGTGACGCGGTAGATGTCCTTCTCGCCCTGCGGGTACACGCCGAGCACCGGCGTGGGCTCGCCGTTCGAGCCGATGACCAGGTCGCCGACCCGGAGGCTGCCGATCGGGCGGAAGCCCTCCGGCGTGAGCACCTCGGTGAACACCGGCTGCGCCCGCCCGCGCATGTAGGCCAGCGGGGCGACCTCGATCGTGCCCGCCTGGGTCAGCCGCGGGATGGACTCGGGGTCCACCATGTCGTGCAGGGCGTCGTACAGGGGGCGCAGGTACGGGTCGATCTTCTCGTACAGCGTGCCGGGCAGGTAGCCGAGCCGCTCGCCCGCCTCGACCGCCGGGCGGGTCAGGATGATGCGGTTGACCTGCTTGGCCTGGAGCGCCTGCACGGCCTTGGCCATGGCCAGGTAGGTCTTGCCGGTGCCGGCGGGACCGATGCCGAACACGACGGTGTTCTGGTCGATCGCGTCGACGTAGTGCTTCTGGTTGAGCGTCTTCGGCCTGATGGTGCGGCCGCGCCGGGAGATGATGTCGAGGCTGAGCACCTCGGCGGGCGACTCGGCGGTGCCCGCGGACAGCATCGCGACGGTGCGGCGGACCGTGTCCGGTCCGACCTGCTGGCCGCGGCTGGCGAGGGTGACCAGCTCGGTGAAGACCCGTTCGGCGAACGCCACGTCGGCGGGTTGGCCGGAGAGGGTGATCTCGTTGCCGCGCACGTGCACGTCGGCGTCGAGCAGCTCCTCGACCAGGCGCAGGTTCTCGTCGCGCGACCCGAGCAGGGCGAGCACCGCACCGTCGGGCACGGCGAACTTGGACTGGGCATCGGCCGCGGCCTGGCCTGCCTGCGGCGTGTTGTCAGCGGTACCGGCCACGTGGCCTCGGGCCCTCTTCCTGCGCTTTCGCGCCGTGCTCGGGGTGAACTCGGCTACTGCGTCGATGCTAGCCGCCCGTGCCGACAGTCCGCACCGGAGTTGGAAAGCCGCTGGACAGCGGGGGTGTACTCGGGGGGTGGAGACGTTGCGCGCCCTGACACCCGACGACGTGGCCGCCTGCGTGGCGCTGGCCTCGGACCGGGATTGGCCGCCGGAATGGGACAAGTGGGCGTTCCTGCTGCGGGTGGGGACGGGGTTCGGGCTGGTCGACGGGGGTCGGCTGGTCGGCACGACGATCGTGACGCGGTTCGGGGACGCGCACGCGGCGGTGAGCATGGTGCTGGTGGCGTCGAGCCACGGCGGGCGCGGGCTGGGGCGGCGGCTGGTGGGGCACGCGCTGGAGTTCGCGGACGCGCCGGTGGTGTCGCTGCACGCCACGTCGCAGGGCAGGCCGCTGTACGAGAAGCTGGGGTTCCGCCCGGTGACGCGGGTGACCGGGCACTTCGGCGCGTTCACGGGTCCGGCGGCGGGGGTGTCGCGGCCGGTGGCGGAGGCGGACCGGGCGCGGGTGGTGGCGGTCGACGCCGAGGTGTTCGGCGCCGACCGGTCGGCGTTGTGGGCGGAGCTGTTCGGGTTCGCGTCGCAGGTCAGGGTGGCGGAGGACGGGTTCGCGGGCACGTGGGAGCTGCCGGGGGTGACGGTGGTCGGCCCGGTGGTGGCGTCGTCCGCCGAGCGGGCCCGGGAGCTGATCTCCGACGTCGCGGCGGGCGGGCACGTGCGGGTGGACGTGCACGACCCGGGGTTGGGCGCGTGGTTGGCCGAGCGCGGTGTCCGGCCGCGGTTCACCGTGGACTTCATGGTCCGGGGCGAGTTGACCGGCGACCGGGCGCGCCTGCACGTGCCGGTGATGCAGGCGCTGGGTTAGGCCAGGGGTCCGAGGGGTCGTCCGCCGAGGACGTGCAGGTGGGCGTGGAAGACGGTCTGGCCGGCGTCGGGGCCGGTGTTGAACAGCAGGCGGTAGCCGCTGTCGGCGACGCCCTCGGCCTTGGCGACCTCGCCGGCGGCCAGGAACAGGTCGTCGAGGACGCCGGGTGCGGCGGCGGCGAGGGCGGCGGCGTCGTTGGCGTGGGTCTTGGGCACCAGCACGACGTGCGTGGGCGCCTGGGGTGCGATGTCGCGGAACGCCAGCGTGGTGTCGGTCTCGTGCACCACGGTGGCCGGGATCTCGCGGGCGACGATGCGGCAGAACAGGCAGTCGGACATGCGCGGCAGGCTATCGGGCCAGGCGCAGGGCGGCCTCGCGGCAGGCGGTCCAGGCTTCGGTGCCGACGGTGACGAGGTCCATGTGGCCGGCGCCGGGCAGCGCGACCAGTTCGGCGCCGGTGGCGCGGGCGAACGCGGCGCTCTGCTCGAAGGGGACGTCCTCGTCGGCGGTGCCGTGGACGAGGACCAGGGGTTTGCCGACGGGCGGCAGCGCGGCGGGCGAGGCGTCGGCGTAGCGGTCGGGGACCTCGTCGGGGGCGCCGCCGAGGAGTTCGGCGGCGCGGCGGGTGATGCGGGGGTCGGCGAGGAGGTCCAGGACGCCCGCCTGGGCGACGGCGCCGAGGACGCGGGGGTGGCGGGCGGCGGCCCAGACGGCGAGGTGGCCGCCCGCGGAGTGACCGAGGGTGACCACGGGGCCGAGGTCGGGGTCGAGGGCGTCGAGCGCGGCGAGGACGTCGTCGCCGGTGGCGGGCCAGCCGCCGCCCCCGGTTACCCGTCGGTACTCGATGTTGTACGCGGCGGCTCCGTGCGCGATGAGGTCGGCGGCCAGGGGTCGGCCGAGTTCGAGCCCATAACGCTGGTGCCAGAAACCACCGTGGATTACCACGATCACCGGAAACGATTCACCGGACGGAGCGGAAAACTCCCCGAACTGGCTGGGGTGCGTGCCGTAGGTGATGCGCAAGGAAAACCTCGTCACAAAAAGAGGCCGCGTCGCGATGGGACCTGGGGGTCGTCCCACCGCGACGCGGCGGCGCCGGACCGAGGGGGGAGGTGTCCGGCGAGTCTGGGGGTGAAGGGTCGGTCCCGGTTAGACCAAAACGACCCCTCTGGCCATGAGCGTAACCCCTGTGTCGGCCATTCGCCAGAAGAGGCGGGAACCATTACCGCCAGCGATCGGTCAGCACACCCAGCGCACCCAAAGCGACCGCCGCGGCGGTCGACGCGCGCAGTACGTCAGGGCCCAGTCGCACCGCGTGCGCGCCCGCCGCGGTCAACGTGGACAATTCCTCGTCGGTGATGCCGCCTTCGGGTCCGACGACCAGCAGCACGTCACCCGAAGCCGGCAGCGGAACAGATCCGAGGCCCGACGAAGATGATTCGTGCAAAACCAATGCGGTCGCCGACGAAGCGGCCAGGCGGGCCAGTTCGGCGGTGGAGGCGGGTGCGGCGACGGAGGGCACGCGGGCGCGCCGGGCCTGCTTGGCCGCCTCGCGCGCGGTGCTGCGCCAGCGTTCGAGGGCCTTGGCGCCGCGCGGCCCGTCGTCCCACTTGGTCACGCAGCGCGAGGCCCGCCACGGCACGACGGCGTCCACGCCCGCCTCGGTGGCCAGCTCCACGGCCAGCTCGCCGCGGTCGCCCTTGACCAGGGCCTGCGCCAGGACCACGCGCACGGCGGGTGCGGGCACGGTCCAGCGCTCGACGACCTCCAGCGCCAGGGCGTCCTTCAGGGCCTCGGTGACCACGCACCGGACCTGGTCGCCCGAGCCGTCGGAGAGCACCAGCTCCTCGCCCGTGCGCAGCCTGCGCACGGTGGCCGCGTGCCGGCCCTCCGGCCCGTCGAGCAGCGTCGACGGGCCGGTGGGCAGCGCGGCCACGAGGAAGACCGGCAGGGTCACCGGTGGTTGCGCCCGGAGCGCAGCCGGGAGAACAGCCCGCCGCCGCCCTTGCCGTTGTGCGAGAGGGTCGGCTCGTCCTCGCCGCGCACCACGGCCAGCTCGCGCAGCAGCTCGGCCTGGCGGGCGTCGAGCTTGGTGGGCACCACGACCTCCAGGTGGACGTGGAGGTCGCCGCGGCCGTCGATGCGGCCGCTGGAGCGCAGCCGGGGCATGCCGCGCCCGGACAGGACCAGCTCGGTGTTCGGCTGGGTGCCGGGTTCGATCTCCAGCTCCTCCTCGCCGTCCAGGGTCTGGAGCGGCAGGACCGCGCCCAGCGCGGCGGTGGTCATCGGGATGCGCACGGAGCAGTGCAGGTCGGCGCCGTCGCGCTCGAAGACCTCGTGCGGCACCTCCTCGACCTCGACGTACAGGTCGCCCGCCGGGCCGCCGCCGGGGCCGACCTCGCCCTGGCCCGCGAGCCGCACGCGCATGCCCTCGGCCACGCCGGCCGGGATCTGCACGGAGATGGTGCGCCGCGAGCGCACCCGGCCCTCGCCGGCGCACTGCTGGCACGGGTCGGGGATGACCTCGCCGAAGCCGCGGCACACCGGGCAGGGGCGCGCGGTGACGACCTGGCCCAGGAAGGACCGCTGCACCGACTGCACCTCGCCGCGGCCGCCGCAGGTGTCGCAGCGCACCGGGGACGAGCCCTCGGCGGTGCCGCTGCCCACGCACCGGTCGCACAGGATCGCGGTGTCGACCGTCAGTTCCCGCGCGGCGCCCGCGGCGCACTCCTCCAGCGTCATCGACAGCCGGATGAGCGCGTCCGAGCCGGGCTGCACGCGGCTGCGCGGTCCGCGGCCGCTGCCGCCGCCCGCGCCGAAGAACGCGTCCATGATGTCGCCCAGCCCGAAGCCCGCGAACGGGTCGCGCATGCCCGCCCCACCGCCGCCGGGCTCCAACGGGTCGCCGCCCAGGTCGACGACCTGCCGCTTCTTCGGGTCCGACAGGACCTCGTAGGCGGCGGTCACCTCCTTGAAGCGTGCTTCCTCGTTGGGGTTGACGTCGGGGTGGAGCTGCCGCGCGAGCTTGCGGTAGGCGCGCTTGATCTCCTCGGGTGTCGCGTTCTTGGAGACCCCGAGCGTGCCGTAGTAGTCCCTCGCCACCGTGTTTCCTCCTGCGGGCGCGTTCGGGCACGCGCTCGCTCGCTTGCGAAACGTCCTGCGGGACCGCGGTGTTCCCCCGTCGTCACCGCCCGGTCAGGATCTCACCGACGTAGGTGGCGACCGCGCGAACGGCCGCCATCGTGCCCGGGTAGTCCATCCTGGTCGGTCCCACCACTCCCATGCCGCCGAGCAGGTTGTCCCGGCTGCCGTAGCCGATGGACACGACGGAGGTGCTGCGCATCTCCGCCGCTTCGTTCTCCTCGCCGATGTGCACCAGGATCGTGCCGGGGTCGCGGGCGGCGGCCAGCAGCTTGAGCACCACGACCTGCTCCTCCAGCGCCTCCAGCACCTGGCGCAGCGAACCGGGGAAGTCTGCCACGTTCCGGGTGAGGTTCGCCGTGCCACCCAGCACCAGGCGCTCCTCGGGGTGCTCGACCAGGGATTCGATCAGCACGGTGCTGACCCTCGTCATGGCGTCGCGCAGCTCCGCGGGCGCCTGGTCGGGCAGCTCGGCGACCTCGGCCGAGGCGTCGGCGAGCCGCTTGCCGACCATGGCCGAGTTCAGCACCGACCGCATCCGGGCCACGTTGTCCTCGGTGATCACGTCGCCGAGGTCGACCGAGCGCTGGTCCACCCGGCCGGTGTCGGTGATCAGCACCAGCATCAGCCGCGCCGGGGTGATGGCCAGCACCTCCAGGTGGCGGACCGTGGAGCGGCTGAGCGTCGGGTACTGGATGACGGCGACCTGGCGGGTCAGCTGGGCGAGCAGCCGCACGCTGCGGCGCAGCACGTCGTCGAGGTCGTAGGCGCCTTCGAGGAAGCTCTGGATGGCCTTGCGCTCGGGCGACGACAGCGGCTTGACCTCGCTCAACCGGTCCACGAACAGGCGGTAGCCCTTGTCCGTGGGCACCCGGCCCGCACTGGTGTGCGGCTGGGTGATGTAGCCGTCCTCCTCCAGCGCGGCCATGTCGTTGCGCACCGTGGCGCTGGACACGCCCAGGTTGTGGCGCTCGACCAGGGCCTTGGAACCGACCGGCTCCTGGTTGGAGACGTAGTCGGCGACGATCGCGCGCAGCACCTCGAACCTGCGCTCATCGGCGTTCACCACGCGTCACCTCCACCGGACCCGAACCTCTTCCCCTCGAGTTTACGGAGGTGAGCGCCATCTTCGTAAAAGTCGTTCGCCTCCGGCCGGCAACTCGTGGGACAACCGTGGGCGTGCTGCTCCGGATCCAGGACAACCTGCGCGAGTCGATCAGGGCGGGCGCGGTGCGCGTCGGGCCGTTCCTCGCCCACTTCGACGCCCACAGCGACAACCCGTTCATGAACTACGCGGTGCCCGACGACGGCGCCGAACCGACCGCGGCCGAGGTGGAAGCCCTGGTCGCGGCGTTCCGCGAGCGGTCGCGGATGCCCCGGCTGGAGTACCTGCGGCCCGCGCCCGCGGTGGACGCGGCGCTGGCGGCGGCCGGGTTCGAGGTGGACCAGCTGCTGCCGATGATGTCGATCGACGAGCTGCGCGCGCCCGCGACGCCGACCGGGCTGGTGCTGGTCGCGGCGACCTCGGACGAGGACCTGCTGGCCGCGTCGGCGGTGCAGAACGCGGCGTTCGGGGTCGAGGGGGCGCCGGGCGAGCCGGACGTGGCGCGGCAGCGGGAGCTGCTGCGCGAGGGCGGCGTGGTGGTGCTGGCCCGGTTGGGTGGGGAGCCGGTGGGCGCGGGCGCGCACACGGCGCCCAGGGACGGGCTGGCGCAGGTGGCGGGCATCGCGGTGCTGCCCGGGTTCCGGGGTCGGGGCATCGCGTCGGCGGTGTGCGCGGACCTGACCGCGCGGGTGTTCGCGGCCGGGCTGCGGCCGTTCCTGGAGACCGAGCCGGACGGGAAGGTGACCCGCCTGTACGGGCCGCTGGGGTACCGGACGATCGGGGAGTCGGCGTCGATCTCGCTGAAGCCGGGGTAGGGCCGGGGCCCCTGGCGGGGCGCTCAGGTGAGCCGCCGCACCACGGCGTCGGCCAGCAGCCTGCCCCGGTCGGTCAGCACGCACCGCCCCGCGCCCAGCGCCGCCGGGTCGAGCAGGCCGTCCGCCGCGACCGCCTCGGCCTCCGCCCGACCCTCCGGGTCGAGCGCGTCCAGCGGCAGGCCGGCGGCCAGGCGCAGCTCCAGCAGCACCCGCTCCACGCGCCGGTCGTCCTCGGACAGCGCCTCGCGCCCGGCGGCCGGCGACGTGCCGACGGCCAGCAGGCCCGCGTACTTCGCCGGGTGCTTGACGTTCCACCAGCGGACGCCGCCGACGTGGCTGTGCGCGCCGGGACCCGCGCCCCACCAGTCCGCGCCCCGCCAGTACAGCAGGTTGTGCCGGCACTCGGCCGCCGCGTCGGCCGCCCAGTTCGACACCTCGTACCAGTGCAGCCCGTGCTCGGTCAGGGCCCGGTCGACCTGCTCGTACTTGTCGGCCAGCACGTCGTCGTCGGGCATCGGCAGCTCGCCGCGCCGCACCCGGCGGGCCAGCGCGGTGCCCTCCTCCACGATCAGCGCGTACGCCGAGACGTGGTCCACGCCCGCGCCGCGCACCGCGTCCAGCGACGCCCGCAGGTCGTCGGCGGTCTCGCCCGGCGTGCCGTAGATCAGGTCCAGGTTGACGTGGTCGAAGCCCGCCTCCCGGGCCTCCCGCGCCGCCGCGACCGGCCGGCCCGGGGTGTGGGACCGGTCGAGCACCGCGAGCACGTGCCGGGCCGCGGACTGCATCCCCAGCGACACGCGGGTGTAACCCGCGTCACGGATGGCGGCGAAGAACGCGGGCGAGGTGGACTCCGGGTTGGACTCGGTGGTGACCTCCGCGCCCGGCGCGAGGCCCACCGAGTCGCGCACCGCGTCCAGCACGGCGGTCAGCCCCTCGGCGCCCAGCAGCGACGGCGTGCCGCCGCCCACGAACACCGTCTCGGCCGCCGGCGGCGTGCCCAGGACGCGCGCGGCGAGGTCCAGCTCGCGCCTCAAGCCCTCCAACCAGGACTCGGGCGAGGCGGAACTGCCCAGCTCACCGGCGGTGTAGGTGTTGAAGTCGCAGTAGCCGCACCGGGTCGCGCAGAAGGGCACGTGGACGTAGACGCCGAACGGCCGGGAGCCCAGCCCGGCGAGGGCGGCGGCGGGCAGCGAGCCGTCGGGGGGCGCGGGATCACCGGCGGGCAGGGCGGAGGGCATGGCCTCCAGTGTCCCACTCCCATCCCCCCTACCAGCCCTTACCACCCCCGTGAGCCCCGTCCCACCATGCGGATGGAGGTGGACCACGGGATGGACGCGTGGCACGCTGAGGCCATGACGTCGAACGGAATCCGCCTGGTGGTCCGCCGCCACGTCGACTTCCGTCGCGTTTCCAGCGCGATGTGCCGCTGTTCGGCCTGACCCGCGCCTGACCTGTAGTTCCGTCGGCGCCCGGGTGCGCTGACGAGACCCCCACCGCGGCTCGCCCCGGGACTCGCACGCGCCCAGCGCCCCGAATCCCCGGAGGACGAGGATGGTCCCCCCGACGACCTCGGCGAGCAAGGCACCTCGCGCCAAGCAGCGCCGAGGTGAGGGGCAGTGGGCGCTGGGTTACCGCGAGCCGCTGAACCCGAACGAGCGGAGCAAGAAGGACGACAACCCGCTCAACGTGCGGGCGCGGATCGAGAACATCTACGCCCACCGCGGCTTCGACTCCATCGACCCGGCCGACCTGCGCGGCCGGTTCCGCTGGTACGGCCTCTACACCCAGCGCAAGCCCGGCATCGACGGCGGCCGCACGGCCACCCTGGAGCCGGAGGAGCTGGACGACGAGTACTTCATGCTGCGCGTCCGCATCGACGGCGGCCGGCTCACCACGCAGCAGCTCGCGCTGATCGGCGAGCTGTCCCAGACCTACGCGCGCGACACCGCCGACATCACCGACCGGCAGAACGTCCAGTACCACTGGATCCGCGTCGAGGACGTCCCGACGATCTGGCAGAAGCTGGAGGCCGCGGGGCTGACCACGATGGAGGCCTGCGGCGACAGCCCGCGCGTGATCCTCGGCTCACCGGTCGCGGGCATCGCCGAGGACGAGGTGGCCGACGCCACGCCCGCGATCGACGAGATCCTGCGCCGCTACATCGGCGACCCGCGCTACTCGAACCTGCCGCGCAAGTTCAAGACCGCGATCTCGGGCCTGCCGGACGTGGCCCACGAGATCCACGACGTGGCGTTCGTCGGCGTCCACCACCCCGAGCACGGCCCCGGCTTCGACGTGTGGGTCGGCGGCGGCCTGTCCACCAACCCGATGATCGGCAAGCGGCTGGGCGCGTGGGTGCCGCTGGACGAGGTGCCGGACGTGTGGGAGGGCGTGATCGCGGTCTTCCGCGACTACGGCTACCGCCGGCTGCGGCACCGGGCGCGGATCAAGTTCCTGGTCGCCGACTGGGGCCCGGAGAAGTTCCGCGAGGTCCTGGAGACCGAGTACCTGAAGCGGGAGCTGGTCGACGGCCCCGCGCCCGAGGTGCCCGACGTGCCGCGCGACCACATCGGCGTGCACCGGCAGAAGGACGGCCTGTACTACGTCGGCGCCGCGCCCATCGCCGGCCGCGTGTCCGGTTCGACGCTGGTCGAGGTCGCCAAGGTGGTCGAGCGCGCCGGGTCCACCCGGGTGCGCCTGACCCCGCAGCAGAAGCTGGTCGTGCTGGACGTGCCGGAGGGCGAGGTCAAGACCCTCCAGGCCGACCTGGCGAAGCTGGGCCTCCAGACCGAGCCGTCGCCGTGGCGGCGGGGCGTGATGGCGTGCACCGGCATCGAGTTCTGCAAGCTCGCCATCGTCGAGACCAAGGCCCGCGCGGTGGAGCTGGTGTCCGCGCTGGAGGCCCGGCTGGCCGACGTCGTGGCCGGGGTCACCGCGCCCGTCTCGGTGCACATCAACGGCTGCCCGAACTCCTGCGCCCGCATCCAGACCGCGGACATCGGCCTCAAGGGCCAGATCGTCACCGACGCCGACGGCAACCAGGTCGAGGGCTTCCAGGTGCACCTGGGCGGCGGCCTGGGCCTGGACGCCGGGTTCGGCCGCAAGCTGCGCGGCCACAAGGTCACCGCGGACGAGCTGTCGGACTACGTCGAGCGGGTGGTGCGCAACTTCGTGGCGCAGCGCGAGCCCGACGAGCGGTTCGCGCAGTGGGTGGCCCGCGCCGACGAGGACGCCCTGCGATGAGCGAGCGCGCTACCCCCTTCTACTGCCCCTACTGCGGGGACGAGGACCTCCGCCCCGAGGAGGAGCCGGCCCACTCGTGGCTGTGCGCCTCCTGCCGCCGCGTGTTCACGGTCAAGTTCGTGGGACTCAACCTTCCACAGAAGGAGGTGCAGCGGTGACCGCCCCCACCAGGGTCGACGAGTTGAAGGTGATCGCCGAGGCCGCCGCGGTCGAGCTGGCGGACGCCAGTGCCGAGGAGGCGCTGGCCTGGACCGCCCGCACGTTCGGCGACAGCTTCATCGTCGCCTCGAACATGCAGGACGCCGTGCTGATCGACCTGGCCACCAAGGTCAAGCCGGACATCTCCGTGCTGTTCCTGGAGACCGGCTACCACTTCGCCGAGACCATCGGCGTGCGCGACGCGGTCGAGCTGGTCTACCCGGAGGTGCGGATGGTCAACGCCGCCGCCGAGCAGTCCGTGGCCGACCAGGAGGCGGAGTTCGGCCTGCTCCACCAGACGGACCCGGGCAGGTGCTGCCACCTGCGCAAGGTGGTGCCGCTGCGGCGCGAGCTGGCCAAGTACGACGCGTGGGTGACCGGCGTGCGCCGGGTCGACGCGCCGACGCGCGCCAACACCCCGATCGTCCAGTGGGACGAGCGCAACGGCCTGGTGAAGGTCAACCCGATCGCGCCGTGGACCGACGACGAGTTCAACGGCTACATCCGCGAGCACGGGATCCTGGAGAACCTGCTGGTCCAGCAGGGGTACCCGTCGATCGGCTGCGCGCCGTGCACGGCGAAGCCGCTGCCGGGGCAGGACGCGCGCAGCGGCCGGTGGGCCGGGCTCGCCAAGACGGAATGCGGGTTGCACGGATGACCACGACCACCACCCCCACCATCGCGCCGGCCACGACGCTGGACGCGCTGGACCGCCTGGAGTCCGAGGCGATCCACATCTTCCGCGAGGTCGCGGGCGAGTTCGACCGGCCGGTGATCCTGTTCTCCGGCGGCAAGGACTCCACGCTCCTGCTGCACCTGGCGGTCAAGGCGTTCTGGCCCGCGCCGGTGCCGTTCCCGCTGCTGCACGTGGACACCGGGCACAACTTCGACGAGGTCATCGAGTTCCGCGACCGCGTCGTGGCGCAGCACGGGCTGCGCCTGGAGGTCGCCCGGGTCCAGGACTACCTCGACGACGGCCGGCTCACCGAGCGCCCCGACGGCACGCGCAACCCGCTCCAGACCGTGCCGCTGCTCGACGCCATCACCACCCACCGGTTCGACGCGGTGTTCGGCGGCGGGCGCCGCGACGAGGAGCGGGCCCGCGCCAAGGAGCGGATCTTCAGCCTGCGCAACGCGTTCGGCCAGTGGGAGCCGCGCCGCCAGCGCCCCGAGCTGTGGAACCTCTACAACGGCCGCCACCGCCCCGGCGAGCACGTGCGCGTGTTCCCGCTGTCCAACTGGACCGAGCTGGACGTGTGGCACTACATCGCCCGCGAGGGCATCGAGCTGCCGTCGATCTACTACGCCCACCGGCGCGAGGTGTACCTGCGCGACGGGATGTGGCTGGCCGAGGGCCCCTGGGGCGGTCCGCGCGACGGCGAGGTGAAGGTCGAGAAGACCGTCCGCTACCGGACCGTCGGCGACGGGTCGTGCACCGGCGCGGTCGAGTCCGACGCCGCCGACATCGAGGCCGTCATCGCCGAGGTGGCCGCCTCGCGGCTCACCGAGCGGGGCGCGACGCGCGCGGACGACCGGCTGTCCGAGGCCGCCATGGAGGACCGCAAGCGGGAGGGCTACTTCTAGATGAGCGACCTGTTGAGGCTCGCCACGGCGGGCAGCGTCGACGACGGCAAGTCCACCCTGGTCGGGCGGCTGCTGTACGACACCAAGTCGGTGCTGGCCGACACCCTGGACGCGGTGCACCGCGCCAGCGCCGACCGCGGCCTGGCGACCCCCGACCTGTCGCTGCTGGTCGACGGCCTGCGCTCGGAGCGCGAGCAGGGCATCACCATCGACGTCGCCTACCGCTACTTCGCCACGCCGAAGCGCTCGTTCGTGCTGGCCGACACCCCGGGCCACGTGCAGTACACCCGCAACACGGTGACCGGCGCGTCCACCGCGCAGCTCGGCGTGCTGCTGGTCGACGCGCGCAAGGGCGTGGTCGAGCAGACCCGCCGGCACGCGGCCGTGCTCGCGCTGCTCGGCGTGCCGCGCCTGGTGCTCGCGGTGAACAAGATCGACCTGGTCGACTTCGACGAGGTGACCTTCTCCCGCATCGCCAAGGAGTTCACCGCGCACGCCACCGCGCTGGGCTTCCCCGAGGACGCCGTGGTGGAGATCCCGGTGTCGGCGCTGGCCGGCGACAACGTGGTGGAGCGCTCCGCGCGCACCCCCTGGTACGGGGGCCCGACGCTGCTGGAGCACCTGGAGACCGTGCCGGTCGAGCCGGACCCGCACGACGCGCCGTTCCGCTTCCCCGTGCAGTACGTGATCCGGCCGCGCACCGCCGAGCACCCGGACTACCGCGGCTACGCGGGCCTGGTCGCGGCGGGCACCGTGCGGGTGGGCGACGAGGTCGCCGTGCTGCCGAACGGGCTGCGCACGACCGTCGCCGGCATCGACACCGCGGACGGCCCGCTGTCCGAGGCCGCCGCCGGCCGGTCGGTGACCCTGCTGCTGGAGCACGACCTGGACATCTCGCGCGGCGACCTGATCGCCGCCGCGGCCGTGCCGCCGACCGTGACCGACGAGCTGGACGCCACCGTGTGCTGGCTGTCGGAGAAGCCGCTCGCGCCCGGCGCGCGCGTGCTGGTCAAGCACGGCACGCGCACCGTGCAGGCGATCGTCACGCAGCTGCGGACCCGGTTCGACGAGCAGCGGCTCGCCAGCACCGACGCGCCGGGCTCGCTGGGCCTCAACGAGATCGGCCAGGTGAACCTGCGCACGGCCGAGCCCATCCCCGTCGACGACTACGCGCGCAACCGGCGCACCGGCTCGTTCCTGGTCATCGACGCCGCCGACGGCAGCACGCTGGCGGCGGGCCTCGTCGGCGCGCCGCTGCCCGAGCTGGGCGACGACGCCGTCGGGCAGGACGGCCGCGCCCTCGTCTCCCCCGGTCCCTGAGAGGTCCACGACCGTGAGCACACGACGCCGGTTCCTCGGCACGTCGCTGGCGGCGCTCGTCGCGCTCGCCGCGCCGACCGGGTGTTCCCGGATCGACCGCGGCGAGGACGCGCCGGCGCGTGACCTGGGCGCCGCGGCGGAGGTCCGCCTCGGCTACTTCCCCAACGTCACGCACGCGTCCGCGCTGATCGGCGTCGACAAGGGCCTGTTCGCCCGGGAGCTGGGCGGCACCGCGCTCACCACCCAGACCTTCAACGCGGGGCCCGACGCGGTCAACGCGCTGCTGGGCAGCTCGCTGGACGTGGCCTACCTGGGCTCGGGCCCCGCGATCAACGCCTACGCCAAGTCCGGCGGCGAGGCGGTCCGGCTGGTCGCGGGCGCCGTGTCGGGCGGCGCCCAGCTCGTGGTCAAGCCGGGCCTCGGCTCGGCCGCCGACCTGCGGGGCAAGGTCGTCACCACGCCGCAGCTGGGCAACACCCAGGACGTGGCGCTGAAGAAGTGGCTGGCCGACCAGGGCCTGCCCGCCGGCGCGGGCCCGAACCAGGTCGTCGTGACCAACACGGAGAACTCCAAGACGCTGGACCTGTTCCGGCGGGGCGACGTGCACGCCGCGTGGGCGCCGGAGCCGTGGTCGTCGCGGCTGGTGCTGGAGGCGGGCGCGGAGGTGCTGCTGGACGAGGCGGAGCTGTGGGACGGCGGCCGGTTCCCGACCACGGTCGTGCTGGTGCGCACCAGGTTCCTCCAGGAGCACCCGAGCACGGTCGAGGCGCTGCTGCGCGGCCACCTGGCGGCCACCGACCTCGCCCGGTCCGACGAGGCCGAGGCGAAGCGGGTGGTCAACGCCGCGCTGGAGCGCCTCACCGGCAAGGCGCTTGGTGAGCGGGTGCTCGACCGCGCGTTCGACCACATCGAGCTGACCCCGGACCCGCTGGCCGGGACCTTCCCGCGGCTGGCGCAGGACGCCGTCACCGCGGGCGTGGCGGACCGGGCCGCGAACGTGGCCGGGCTCGCCGACCTCACGCTGCTGAACGCGGTGCTCACCGAGGCCGGCAGGCCGGCCGTGGACACCGCCGGGCTGGACGAGAAGTGACCCGAGGAAGGCAGGCACGCCATGACCGCCACGCTTGAGAACACCCCGGCGGTGTCCGATGTGGACGCCGCGGTGACCCTGTCCGGGGTGCGCAAGGCCTTCGGCCACGGCTCCTCGACCGTCGTCGCGCTCGACGGCGTCGACCTGCGGGTCGCGCCGGGCGAGTTCGTGTGCCTGCTCGGCGCGTCCGGCTGCGGCAAGTCGACCCTGCTGAACCTGGTCGCCGGGCTGGACGCGCCCACCTCGGGCCGCATCGAGCTGACCACCTCGCGGCCCGCGGTGATGTTCCAGGAGGCCGCGCTGATGCCGTGGCTGACCGCGGCGCGCAACGTGGAGCTGCCGCTGCGGCTCGCGGGCGTCAAGCGCGGCCCGCGCCGCGAGAAGGCGGGTGAGCTGCTGTCGCTGGTGCGGCTCGACGGCGCCGGGCACAAGCGGCCCCACGAGCTGTCCGGCGGCATGAGGCAGCGCGTGGCCCTGGCCCGCGCCCTGGCCTCCACGCTGGGCGGCGCCGAGGACGACCGCGGCGGCCTGCTGCTGATGGACGAGCCGTTCGCCGCGCTGGACGCCATCACCCGCGACGTGCTCCAGGCGGAGCTGGTGCGGGTGTGGCGGGAGACCGGGACCGCGATCGTGTTCGTCACCCACGACGTGCGCGAGGCCGTGCGGCTGGGCCAGCGGGTGGTGCTGCTGTCCTCGCGGCCGGGCCGCGTGGTGCGCGAGTGGGACACCACCGGCGACGACGAGGCCGGCCTGATCGGCGACATCACGGGCCGGCTGCGCGAGGTGATCAGCGGTCATGCCGCGGCTTGACACGGACCTCGCCGCCGTCGGCGCCGGCCTGGACGCGCTCGACGCGCCGTCGGGCGAGCGGCGGCCCTCGCTGCGCAAGCGGTTCCTGCGCACCACCCTGCCGCCGCTGATCGCGCTCGGCCTGCTGGTCGCGGTGTGGCAGGCGCTGTGGGCGCTGGCGTTCTGGCCGGAGTACCAGCTCCCGTCGCCCGGCGCGGTGTGGGGCGAGGTGGTCGAGGCGGTCGAGACCGGCCGCGCCGTCGAGGTGCTGTGGACCTCGGTGCACCGGGCGGTGCTGGGCTTCCTCACCGCCGTGGTGATCGCCACGCCGCTGGGCCTGCTCATCGCCAAGGTGCGCGTGGTGCGCGCGGCCATCGGCTCGCTGCTGACGGGGCTCCAGTCGCTGCCGTCGGTGGCGTGGGTGCCCGCGGGCATCCTGTGGTTCGGCGCCACCCCGGCCACCATCTACTTCGTGGTGCTGATGGGCTCGGTCCCGTCGATCGCCAACGGCCTGGTGTCCGGCGTGGACCAGATCCCGCCGCTGCTGCCGCGCGTCGGGCAGGCCCTGGGCGCCGGTCGCCTGGCGGCGGCCCGCCACATCCTGCTGCCCGCCGCGCTGCCCGGCTACCTGGCCGGGTTGAAGCAGGGCTGGGCGTTCTCGTGGCGGTCGCTGATGGCGGCGGAGATCATCGCCACCTCGCCGCAGCTGGGCGAGGGCCTGGGCCAGTACCTGCACAACGGCTCGTCGCTGAACGACATCTCCGTGGTGATCGCGGCGATCTTTCTGATCCTGCTGGTCGGCGTGGGGATCGAGCTGCTGGTGTTCCGGCCCCTGGAGCGCGCCGTGCTGCGGTCGCGCGGGCTGGCGGGCGCGCTGTGACCGCGCTGGTGGCCGTGGCGCACGGCAGCCGGGACCCCCGGTCGGCGGCGACCGTGCACGAGCTGCTGGAGGTGGTGCGGGCGCTGCGGCCGTCGCTGGACGTGCGCGCCTCGTTCCTGGAGCTGTCGGCGCCGCTGCTGGGCGACGTGCTGCGGTCGGTGCGGGCCGAGGGCCACCGCTCGGCCGTGGTGGTGCCGCTGCTGCTGGGCAAGGCGTTCCACGCGCGGGTCGACGTGCCGGGCGCGGTGGCCGAGGCCCGCTCGCCCGGCCTGGACGTGGCGATCGCCGAGGTGCTGGGCCCGGACCCGAGGCTGGAGTCGGCCGCCCTGCGGCGGCTGGCCTCGGTGGGCGTGCGCTCGGGCGACAGGTCCCTGGGCGTGGTCCTGGCGGGCGCCGGCTCCTCGCACGCCCCGGCCAACGCGCTGGTCTCGTCGATCGCGGCCCGGTGGGCGGCGGGCTCGGGGTGGGCGGGCGTGGAGGCGGCCTTCGCCGCGTCCGCGTCACCGGACGTGCCGACCGCGGTGGAGCGGCTGCGGGCGCGGGGCGCGCGGCGCATCGCCGTGGCGTCGTGGTTCCTGGCGCCGGGCCTCCTGCCGGACCGCGTGGCCCGGCTGGCGGGCGGGGACGCGGTGATCGCCCCGCCGCTGGGCCCGGACCCGGAGGTGGCGGAGCTGGTCCTGCACCGCTACGCGAGCGCGCTCACCCCGCTGGCGCGCACGGCCTGAGGGGGCCGGTGCCGGGTCACCGCCGGTCCCGCTCGTCCTCCTCCAGCGCCTCGACCAGCCGGTCCATCACGCCCAGCGCGGTGCGCAGGTCGGCCAGGTCGACGCGGGCCGAGATGCGGTTGGTGAACGCGTGCTGCGCCTCGGTCAGCCCGCGCACCGCCGCGTGACCCGCCTCGGTCGGCCGCAGCAGCTTGGCGCGCTTGTGCGCCGGGTTCGGCAGGTACTCGGCCAACCCCTTGTCCACCAGCAGGTCGGCGATGCGCTGCACGCTCTGCCTGGTCAGGCTCATCGCGCGGGCGATGCCGGACACCGGCAGCGGCTCCCGCAGCACCGCGCCGAGCACCTGCCACCACGCCGCGGTGAGGCCGACCGGCGCGGTCATCACCTCGGCGGCGGCCAGGAAGCCGCCGTAGAGGCGGAACGTGCGCATGATGACCTCGGTCAGCACGTCCCCGGCTTCGGTGCGCGGCTCGGTCACACCGCACCCGCCAACCTGCCGAACCACGCCGGGTCGCCCGTGCGGTGCAAGCCGTACCAGGCCTCCAGGACCTCCTCCGGGTACAGGTCCAGCTCCGCGAAGACCTCCCGGGCGAACTCCAGGGGCGACGCGCCGCCCGCGGTGATCACGCCGCGGTCGCGCACCGCCCGGTCGGCGGCGAACAGGCCGGCCCCGGCGTAGTCGCCCAGCTCCTCCACCGCGTTGCCGGTGTGCCGCCGGTCGTCCAGCAGGCCCTCGGCGGCCAGGCCGGCCACCGCGCCGCAGATGCCGGCCACCGGCACGCCCGCGCCCACCCAGCGGCGGGCGGCCCGGCCGAACGCGCCGAGCTCCCCGGTGGACCAGGCGTCCGCGCCGGGCAGGACGAGCAGGGCGCTGCCCGCCGGGTCCACGTCGGCCAGGACGAGGTCGGGCACGACCCGCAGGCCCCCGATCGTGGTCACCGGGTCGGGTGTGGCGCCGACCGTACGCACCCGGAAGCGGCCGGGCTCCCGCTGGAACGCCGGGTTGTTGACCCCGGCCGCCACGTACCCGAACTCCCAGTCGGCCAGGCCGTCGTACACCGCGAGGTGGATCGTCTTCATGACAGCATCCTGTCAATTTGACAGCATGCTGTCAAACAGACCCGGCCGTAGAGTGCGGCGCATGGCAGACGAGCTGGTCCACTACGAGGTGCGGCGTGGCATCGCGACGATCACGCTGGACTCCCCCCACAACCGCAACGCCCTGTCCCGGCGGCTCCGCGCCGAGCTGACCGCGCACCTGGACACCGCGACGGCCGACGACGCCGTGCGGGTGGTCGTGCTGAGCCACACCGGACCGGTGTTCTGCTCGGGCATGGACCTCAAGGAGGCGGGCGGCGCGAGCGCCGACCAGCAGGGCGTCAACGAGTTCCCGGCGATCCTGGAACGGCTGTGGACCAGCCCCAAGCCCGTGGTCGCCCGCCTGGCGGGCCCGGCCCGCGCGGGCGGCGTCGGCCTGGTCGCCGCGTGCGACATCGCGGTCGCGGCGGACACCGCCACGTTCGCGTTCAGCGAGGTCCGCATCGGCGTGGTGCCCGCGGTCATCTCGGTGACCGTGCTGCCCCGCCTGCTGCCCCGCGCCGCGCACGAGCTGTTCCTGACCGGCGAGACGTTCGCCGCGCCGCGCGCCGCGGCCATCGGCCTGATCAACTCCGCGGTGCCCGCCGACCGGCTGGACGACGAGGTCGCCCGCTACACCGACATGCTCGCGCTGGGCGCGCCCGGCGCCCTGGCCGCCACCAAGCTGATGCTGCGCGAACCCCGGTCGAACGACCTGGGCGTGGTCTTCGCCGACATGCTGGAGCTGTCCGCGCGGCACTTCGGCGGGCCCGAGGGCCAGGAGGGCATCGCCGCGTTCGTGGCCAAGCGCAAGCCGTCCTGGGTGCCCGCGGAGGACTGAGGCCCCGGCCTAGGCCCCCGGTCGGCGACCCAGGACGACGGTCAGCCTGCGGTCGCCGACCTCCCGGGTGCGCGCCTCGGCGTCGGCCAGCACCGCCTCGACCTCCGGCACGCCGCCCTCCCACACCAGCACGTGCTCGCCCGGCGGCAGCCACGACAGGTCGGTGAGGCTGTCGTAGAGGGCGTCGAGGTTGTGCCCGAACCAGTCGGGGAAGTCCAGCGCGTCGGCGATGGCGGCGACGGCCTCCGCCTTCGTGCGGGCGCCCGCGCGCACTTCGTGCCGGTGGGCGCTCACCGGGTCACGTCCACGACGACGAACGACGCGTAGTGGTCGCCGGTGTAGAACACCTCGTCGGCCGAGCCGGTGACCAGGCGCCGCGCGCCGCGGTCGTCGCTGCCGGGCGTGGGCACGGTGTACTCCCGGTAGTAGTCGCGGGCCTGCGCGGGCAGCCGCTTCTCGCGGTTCTGGAACGTCACGCCGTCGTTGCGCGGGTACGGGAACGGCCCGCCGCGCTCGATCAGCTCCCAGGTCTCGCGGGCCTGCGCGGGCAGGTCCGACAGCTCCTCGACCGGCAGGCCGGAGGACGCGCCGGGCACCTGCGCCGAGGTCGGCGCGGGGTCCGTGCCGGTCACGCCCTGCGCGAAGTAGCCGATCACGACCAGCGCGATCAGGCCCAGCAGTCCGACGGTCAGGCGGCGAGCGGGAGTCACGTGGGCGAGCCTACGAACCGCTGCCCGGCTCCGCCTCGCCGGGCTGGGCCGGCGGCACCTTGGGGACCGGGTTGAACCTGGTCGAGGCGTTGTCCACGACCCGGTCGATCAGCCGGGCCGCACCCAGGCACAGCGGCAGCAGCACGGCCATGAGCAGCGCGAACTGGAACGGGAAGGCCAGCTGCGCCATCCACAGCTCGACCCCGTCCCACCACTGCTGGAAGGCGTCCACCACGACGCCGAGCCTAGTCGGGTGACGCGCTTCACCGCACGCGGATCGCTACCAGTCGGTAAGTTGCCCGCATGTTCGCCGTCTACGCAGCCGAGCCGAGCCCGCAAGACCCGATCGCCGCCCTGCGCGTGGGCGAACGGCCGGAGCCGGAGGTCCCGCCGGGCTGGGTGAAGGTGGCGGTGAGGTCGGCCAGCCTGAACATGCACGACCTGTGGACGCTGCGCGGCGTCGGCATCAAGGCCGACCGGTTCCCGATGATCCTGGGCTGTGACGGCGCGGGCGTGCTGGAGGACGGCACCGAGGTCGTGCTGCACTCGGTGATCGGCGACCCGGACTGGTCCGGCGACGAGACCCTCGACCCGGGCCGCACCCTGCTGACCGAGAAGCACCAGGGCACGTTCGCCGACCACGTCGTGGTGCCGGCCCGCAACGCGCTGCCCAAGCCCGCCGGGCTGAGCTTCGCCGAGGCCGCGTGCATGGGCACGGCGTGGCTGACCGCGTACCGGATGCTGTTCGTGAAGTCGGGCCTGCGCCCCGGTCAGACCATGCTCGTCCAGGGCGCCTCGGGCGGCGTGTCCACGGCGCTGGTCCAGCTCGGCCGGGCGGCGGGCTTCCGGGTGTGGGTGACCGGCCGCACCGAGGAGAAGCGGGCGCTGGCCGCGAGCCTGGGCGCGCACGAGACCTTCGAGTCCGGCGCCCGCCTGCCGGAGCGGGTGGACGCCGTGTTCGAGACCGTCGGCAAGGCCACCTGGTCGCACTCGATGAAGTCGCTCAAGCCCGGCGGCATCGTCGTCATCTCGGGCGCGACCAGCGGCGACGCCACGGCCGCCGAGCTGCAGCGGCTGTTCTTCCTCCAGCTCCGCGTGGTCGGCTCGACCATGGGCACCCGGGAGGAGCTGGGCGACCTGCTGTCGTTCTGCGCCCTGAACGGCCTGCGCCCGCAGATCGGCGCGGAGCTGCCGTTCGAGCGCGCCGAGGAGGGCTTCCGCGCCATGCTCGACGGCGAGACCGCGGGCAAGATCGTGTTCAGCCGCTAGACCGGGCCGCGGGTCAGCCGGCGCCGCGCAGCAGGTCCAGCAGCACCTCGGGGTCCTGCGCCCCGGCGACCCCGCGCCGGCCCACCACGAACGTGGGCACCGACCGCACGCCGATCGCGAGGCCCTCGGCCAGCTCCTCGTTCAGGCGCTCGGCCAGGGCGTCGTCGGCGAGCGCGTCCGCCGCCCCGCTCAGCCCGGCCTCCTCGGCCAGCGCCACGAGCACCGCGCGGTCGCCGACGTCCGCGCCCTCGGTGAAGTGGGCGCGGAAGAACCGCTCGCCCACCGCGCCCTGCACGCCCCGGTCGCGGGCCGCCAACAGGAGCAGGTGGGCGTCGAACGTGTTCGCCTCGACCTGCTTGCCCAGGTCGTAGGCGAGCCCCTCGGCCGCGGCCACCTCCGTCACGCGGCGCTGCGCCTCCCGCGCGCCCTCCGCGCCCATCCTCTCCGCCAGCACGTCGACCATCGGCCGGCCGCTGCTCTTCGCCTGCGCCTGGAGCTGGAACGGCCGCCACACCACGGTCACGGGCTCGCCGTCCCACTCGGCCAGCGCGCGTTCCAGCTTGCGCTTGCCGATGTAGCACCAGGGGCACACGACGTCAGACCACACCTCGAGCTGCACGATCCGGACAACCCGCCGCGGAACGGCGTTGTTCCCCGGTTCAACCATCCGATCGGACAAGAAGCCGGCACTCCGGTGGTGCGATCGGACAAACCCGAGGAGAGGCGACGCGCGTACGGTTCGCTCGCACAAGACCACCGAGGGAGCTGGGATGACTGTGCCGCAAGGCAAAGAAGGCTTGGGGCGGGGTCGCGGCGTGTTCCGCCGCAAGCCCATCGAGCAGATCGGCGAGGAGAAGACCGGCCTGACCCGCACGCTGGGTCTGTGGCAGCTCACCGCGATCGGCGTCGGCGGCATCATCGGCGCGGGCATCTTCTCGCTCGCCGGCGCCGTGGCGAACCAGACGGCCGGGCCCGCCGTGCTGATCTCGTTCCTCGTCGCGGGCATCGCGAGCGCCGCCGCCGCGTTCTCCTACGCCGAGTTCGCGGGCCTGATCCCCCGGGCGGGCTCCGCCTACACCTACGGCTACGCCGTGCTCGGCGAGATCGTCGGCTGGTTCATCGGCTGGGACCTGCTGCTGGAGTACACCGCGATCGTGGCCGTGGTGGCGATCGGCATCAGCGGCTACTTCAACGAGCTGCTGAACCTGCTCGGCCTCGACCTGCCGGTGTGGATGCTCGGCGCGCCCGGCACGGAGACCGGCGACGTTGCGGCGGGCAGCTACAAGGTGAACCTGTTCGCCGTGCTGCTGTGCCTGCTGATCGCGTTCGTGCTGAACATGGGCATGAAGAACGCGGCCCGCTTCGAGACCACCCTGGTGTACCTCAAGGTCGCGGTGGTGCTGCTGGTGATCGTGGTCGGCGCGTTCCACATCGACACCGACAACTACAACCCGTTCTTCCCGTTCGGCTGGGCCGGCGCGTTCACCGGCGCGGCCACGGTGTTCTTCGCGGTGTTCGGCTACGACGCGATGAGCACGGCGGCCGAGGAGTCCAAGGACTCCCAGCGGCACATGCCCAGGGCCATCATCTACTCGCTGGCCATCTCCATGGTGCTCTACGTGCTGGCGTGCCTGGTGCTGACCGGCATGGTCAACTTCAAGGACGTGGACTCCGAGAGCGCGTTCGCCTCCGCGTTCGCCGACGTCGGCCTGCCCGCGCTGGGCATCGTCATCTCGGTCGGCGCGGTGCTGGGCATCACCACCGTGCTGTTCACGTTCCTGATGGGCGCGGCGCGCGTGGGCTACTCGATGTCCCGCGACGGCCTGCTGCCGGGCTGGTTCGCCAAGACGCACCCGGTCAAGCACGTGCCCACGCGCATCACGTGGGTGCTGGGCATCGCGTCCGCGGTCATCGCGGGCTTCCTGCCCATCGGCGAGGCCGCGGAGCTGACCAACATCGGCATCCTGCTGGCGTTCGTGGTCGTGTGCGTCGCGGTGGTCGTGCTGCGGTACAAGCAGCCCGACCTGCCGCGCACGTTCCGGACGCCCGGCATGCCGGTCGTGCCGATCATCGGCGTGGTGTTCTCGCTGTGGCTGATCACCTTCCTGGCGCCCGAGACGTGGCTGCGCTTCGGGGCCTGGTTCGCGATCGGCCTGGTGGTCTACTTCGCCTACAGCAGGCGGAGGTCAGTCCTCAACCGACAGGACTGACGCGCACCACGAGTCGACCACGTCGGCGAGCACGTCCATGGGCAGCGGCCCGCACCGCAGCACCTGGTCGTGGAAGGCCCGGATGTCGAAGCGGTCGCCCAGGCGGCGCTCGGCCTCACCGCGCAGGCGCTGGATCTCCAACCGCCCCACCATGTAGGACAGCGCCTGCGCGGGGTTCTCGATGTACCGGTCGACCTCGGCGAAGATGTCGACGTCCGGCATGACCGCGTTGGCGCGCAGGTAGTCCACGGCCTGCTGCCGGGACCAGCCCAGCGCGTGCAGGCCGGTGTCCACCACCAGGCGGGCGGCGCGCAGCGAGTCGCCCGACAGCATCCCCAGCCGCGCCACGTCGTCGCTGTAGAGGCCCATCTCGTCGGCCAGGCGCTCGGTGTAGAGCGCCCAGCCCTCCAGGTATGCCTCGACGGACGCGAAGCGGCGCAGCGGCGGCAGGTCGTCGAGCTGCTGCGCCAGCGCGATCTGGAGGTGGTGGCCGGGCACGCCCTCGTGGAACGCGGTGGACTCGGCGCTGAACCGGTCGCGCTGCTCGGCGAGGTGGGTGTTGACGAAGTAGGTGCCCGGCCGGGAGCCGTCCAGCGCCGGGTCCATGTAGTAGGCCAGCGGGGCGTTGGGCGCCTCGGCCGCCGGGACCTCCTCCACCGCGCACCGCGCGTCGGGCAGCGTGGCGAACCAGTCGGCGGCGGCCTCCTCGGCTCGGGCGATGGTCCGCCTGGCCAGGGCGAGCATGTCCTCGGCGCTGCGCCAGCGCAGGTCCGGGTCGGCCAGCAGGCGGGCCCGCACCTCGGCGGCGGTCACCGGGCCGAACACCCGCGAGCCGATCTCCTCGTACTCCCGGTCCAGCGCCTCGATCAGCTCCCGGCCGACGCGGTGCAGCTCCTCGGGGGTGTGGTCGGTCGTGGTGTACGCGCGGACCAGCGCCGGGTAGATCCGGTCGCCGTCGGGCAGCCAGCACAGGCCGGGCCGGTCCTCGCCGCGGCCCCGGTCGAGGACCTCGGCGGCCAGGAAGTCGCGGTAGCGGGCGAACGCGGGGCGCACGACGCGGTCGAGCAGGTCGGCGCACTCGGCCGCCAGCGGCGTGCCCGCCACCGGCGCGCCCAGCGGGTCCTCGGCCTCGGCCAGGTAGCGGTCGACGCGGGCGATGGCGGAGGCCACCAGGTGCCGGACCGGGCGGCGGGCCGACTCGCGCTGCCTGCGGGCGAGCGCGTCGAGGTAGCCGGGCAGCGCGGCCAGCCGGGTCAGGTAGGCGCGGCGGGCGTCGTCGTCGCCGGGCAGGACCAGGGGTAACGAGCCGAGCAGCACCACCACCGGCGCCCTGAGGCCCTCGGCGTGGGTGTGCTCGACCAGGTTCGCGTCGAGCAGGTGCGCCAGGCTCCACGCCTGCTGCGCCACCACGGCCCGGGTCACCGGGTCGTCGTCGCCGGCGCCGGCTCGGCGGGCCACGTCCTCGGCGCGGTCGCGCAGCGCGCGTTCGCCCTCGGCGCTCGGGTCCGGCAGCCGGTCGTCCCAGCCGGGCAGGCCGAGCAGGGTCGCCGTCACGGGGTCGGCGTCCAGCACCAGGGTCATCAGCTCGTCGGCCAGCTCGCGCGCGGTGGTCACGCCGACATTGTCCGGTGCTACCCCGGCGGGATGCGCGCGTTCGCGACGGAAAGGGCTTGGCGCGCTTCGGCGAGCAGCCGGGCCACGACCTCGGCGGCCGGGGCCGGCCGGACCAGCGGGTAGGTCTGCCCGGCCCACAGCGACATCAGCTCCGGGTCGCCGGTCGCGCGCACCGGCTTGGTCAGGTGGTGGACCTCCGGGTAGGCGGCGGGCGCGTGGCCGGCGTTCTCGGTGAGGAACCGGTTGACCAGGCCGCGCGCCGGGCGTCCGCTGAACGCCCTGGTCAACGCCGTGCGGCGGGTGCCGTCGGCGAGGGCTCGGCGGTGGGCGGGCGACGTGCCGGCCTCCGGGGTGGGCAGGAACGCGGTGCCGAGCTGGGCGGCCACCGCGCCCGCCGTGATCACGGCGGCGACGTCCGCGCCGTGCACCAGGCCGCCGGCGGCGATCAGCGGCAGGTTCACCCGGTCGCGGACCAGGCGGAGCGCGGCCAGCACGCCGAACAGCTCGCCGCCGCCGGGCGAGACGCCGTCGTCGGCGAATGTACCCCGGTGGCCGCCCGCGTCGCTGCCCTGGACGCACAGGGCGTCGGCGCCGATCCGGGCCGCCTGCTCGGCCTCCCGGGGCGTGGTGACGGTGACGACCGCGGTGGTGCCCGCGGCGTGCAGGCGGTCGACGTCGGCGGCGGTGGGCAGGCCGAAGGTGAACGAGACGACCGGCACGCGCAGCGCCATCAGCAGTTCGAGCTTGGCGGCGTAGGAGTCGTCGTCCCAGCGGGGTTCGCCGGGCTCGGTCGGCGACTGCGCGCGGACGCGCTCGCGGTAGCCCTTGACGTCCGCGGTGGAGCGCGGGCCGGGGACGAACAGGTTGACGCCGAAGGGCCGGTCGGTGAGCGCGGTGGTGGCGTTGACCTGCTCGGCGACCGCCTCGACGGACTGGTAGCCGGCGGCCAGGAAACCCATGCCGCCCGCGCGGCCGACCTCGGCCACGAGTTCGGGGGTGGACGCCCCGCCGGCCATCGGCGCGGCGATGACGGGAACTTCCAGTCGGTCGAACATGAGCCACCCTAACCCCGGTGGTGGCGGGGTGGCCCGGGGAGCGCGGTCGGCAGGTGCCGGAGTGGAGGACACGCGGTGCCGGACCGGAGGACACGCGATGCCGGAGTGGAGGACACGCGGGCCGTCCCTCCCGTGCCGCTTCGGGAGGGACGGCCCTTCACCCGCCTACGGCAGGGTGTCCAGGTGCGGGGCCACCGTGTTGGCGAACTGCCAGTTGTTGGAGGCGTCCCAGTTGATCGACCACGTCATGGCGCCGCGGATGCCGGGCCACGTCTGCGAGGGCTTGAACGAGCCGCAGTTCGTGCCCTTGGCCAGGCAGTTGAGCGCCGCGTTGACGTTGGCCGGCGACTGGTAGCCGCCACCCGCGCCCGACGGCGAGGCGGGCAGGCCCAGGCCGACCTGGTCGGGCCGCAGGCCGTTCTGCAGCTGGATGCACGCCAGCGCCACCAGGAAGTCCACCGTGCCCTGGGAGTAGACCTTCTGGTCGCAGCCGAGCATGCTGCCGGAGTTGTAGAACTGCATGTTGACCACCGTGAGGATGTCCTTCACGGCCAGCGCCAGCTTGAAGTACTCCTGGCCGGTGGACTGCATGTCGATGGTCTGCGGCGCCATCGCGATGACCTTGCCGCCGGCCGCGTGGATGCTGCGCAGCGCGGGCGCCATGTAGGTGGCGTTGACGCCGTTCTCCAGGTCGATGTCCACGCCGTCGAAGCCGTACTCGGAGATCAGCGACTTGACGCTGTTGGCGAAGGCGTTGGACGCGGCGGTGTCGCCGACCCAGATGGTGCCCTTCTCGCCGCCGACGGAGATGATCACCTTCTGGCCGCGGGACTGGAGGGTCCGGATGTCGGCCTTGAACTGGGCGTCGGTGTAGCCGCCGAGCTTGCTCGACAGCGTCGGGTCCAGGTTGAAGTCGACCGCGCCGCGCGTCGCGGGCACGGCGTCGGCGAACGCGACGGCCACGACGTCGTAGGTGCGGGGCACGTCGGCCAGCTTGAGCAGCCGCGAGCCGTTGTCGAAGTTGTGCCAGTAGCCGGTGAGGATGTGCTTGGGCAGCGACGGGTCCGGCTGGTTGCTCGTCGTCGTGGTGGTGGTCGTGGTCGTCGTGGTGGTCGTCGTCGTGGTGGTGCTCGTGGTCGTGCTGGTCGGCGGGTCGCCCGGACCGTCGAGGCTGACGTCGTCGGCGTAGAAGGTCGGCTGGCCGTACCAGCCGTGCAGGTAGACGGTGACGCTGGTGCTCGCGCCGGTGGTGAAGTCCAGGCTGAGCCGGCTGAACCCGGTCGAGCCCGGCGTCCAGGTGCTCTTGTCGCCGCTGCCGGTGCCGGTCACGCCGAGGTAGACGTAGCTGCCCTGCACCCACGCGCTCAGGTTGTAGGCGGTGTTGGCCCGCACCGCGATCGTCTGCGAGCAGCGGGCCTGGTCCTGGCCCGCCGGGGTGCCCGCGAGCGCGTGCGAGCCGCTGCGCTTGGTCGTGGTCACCACGCTCGTCGCGGCGCTGCACGTCCAGCCGCTGGTGTTCCCGCTGTCGAAACCGGGGTTGGCGACCAGGTTGGCCGCCGACGCGCTGCCCGCGACCACCAGGGTCAGGCCGGCGACCGCCAGCACGCCCGCCAGCACCGCGCCCAGGGCGCGTCTCGTCCTCGAAGCCACGTGCACCTCCACGTTCTCATCGGCGGCCTCGCCCAGCTCAGGTGACGCGGGCCACTCGAAAATGGACTAGACCAATAGCACTTGTCAAGGGTGTGACCATGGTCGGATGACCTTTACCGTTGACGACGCGGTCCGGATCGCGCGCGCCGCGCACGAGGGCCAGGTCGACAAGTCCGGCCACCCCTACATCGGCCACCCGCTGCGGGTGATGAGCCTGGTGTCCGGCGAGCACGCGCGCATGGCGGCCGTGCTGCACGACGTCGTCGAGGACACTTCCGTCACGGTGGACGACCTGTTGGCGGCCGGGTGCCCGCCCGAGGTGGTGCGGACGGTGCTGGCGCTGACCCACGCCGACGGCGAGTCCCAGGAGCAGTACCTGGCGCGGGTGCTGACCGACCCGGTGGCGGTCGCGGTCAAGCGCGCGGACATCGCGGACAACACCTCGCCGCCCCGGCTGGCCCTGCTCGACCAGGCCACCCAGGACCGGCTGCGGGCCAAGTACTCCCGGGCGCTGGACCTCCTCGGCCGGGACGGGTGACCCCGCCGTTACCCCCGTGACGCGTACGGTGCGTGATCGGTGATCACCGGTAACAGTTGCGGCGGACGTCACGCCAAAATCGACTGCGCAAGGCCCTGACGTGCGGCATCATAGAGGTGAACCGATACAGAAGAGATCGACCTGAAAGGCGATATGACCAACCCTCTGAGTACCGTTCGCACGTACTTCGCCACGCGGCGCGCGATCCGCAAGCGGGAAGCGGAACTCGAGCGCGAGCTGGCCCACTACAACACCCCCAGCGCCCGGATGGACATGGAGGCGATCCTCGCCCGCCACTCCAGCCCGCAGGCCAGGGAACTGGAGGAGATCCTCCGCCGGCACGTGCCGGCAGGCGTGCTCCGCTACCACGGCTGAGCAGCCGGACCCACCGAGGACCTTCAGGACAGGGACGTCCTGGAGGTCCTTTCGTCATTCCGGGACCGGTCCGGGCACCGCTCATCGGCCGTGATCCCCCGCCGAAAAAGGCGATCCCCGCCGACCGACCGCCCGGAGGCGACCCGATCAGCGGGGACGTGGAGCGGCGCCCTACTTCTTGCCCTTGTCCTTGCCGCCGGAGTCGTCGGTGGACAGCGCGGCAACGAAGGCCTCCTGGGGCACCTCGACCCGGCCCACCATCTTCATCCGCTTCTTGCCCTCCTTCTGCTTCTCCAGCAGCTTGCGCTTGCGCGTGATGTCGCCGCCGTAGCACTTGGCGAGCACGTCCTTGCGGATGGCGCGGATCGTCTCGCGGGCGATCACCCGCGACCCGATCGCCGCCTGGATCGGCACCTCGAACTGCTGCCGCGGGATCAGCTCGCGCAGCTTCGTGGCCATCTTGGTGCCGTAGCCGTAGGCGTGGTCCTTGTGGACGATCGCGCTGAACGCGTCCACCGGCTCGCCCTGGAGCAGGATGTCCACCTTGACCAGCTCGGCGTCCTGCTCGCCCGACTCCTCGTAGTCCAGCGAGGCGTACCCGCGGGTCCGCGACTTCAGCGCGTCGAAGAAGTCGAAGATGATCTCGCCGAGCGGCATCGTGTAGCGCAGCTCGACGCGGTCCTCGGACAGGTAGTCCATGCCGCCGAGCTGGCCGCGCTTGGCCTGGCACAGCTCCATGATCGCGCCGATGTAGTCGCTGGGCGCGATGATCGTGCACTTGGTGACCGGCTCGTACACCTCGGCGCGCTTGCCGTCGGGCCAGTCGGACGGGTTGGTCACCACGTGCTCGGCGCCGTCCTCCATGACCACGCGGTAGACCACGTTCGGCGCGGTGGAGATCAGGTCGAGGCCGAACTCGCGCTCCAGCCGGTCGCGGGTGATCTCCAGGTGCAGCAGGCCGAGGAAGCCGCAGCGGAAGCCGAAGCCCAGGGCCGCCGACGTCTCCGGCTCGAACGTGAGCGCGGCGTCGTTGAGCTGGAGCTTCTCCAGCGCCTCGCGCAGCACCGGGTAGTCCGAGCCGTCCACCGGGTACAGGCCCGAGTAGACCATCGGCTTGGGCTCGCGGTACCCGGCCAGCGGCTCGGTCGCGCCCTTCTTGTCCCAGGTGACGGTGTCGCCGACCTTCGACTGGCGCACGTCCTTCACGCCGGTGATCAGGTAGCCCACCTCGCCGACGCCGAGCCCGCGGCTGGGCTTGGGCTCGGGCGAGATGATGCCGACCTCCAGCAGCTCGTGCGTGGCGCCGGTGGACATCATCTTGATCCGCTCGCGCGGGGTGATCCGGCCGTCCACCACGCGGATGTAGGTGACCACGCCGCGGTAGGTGTCGTAGACCGAGTCGAAGATCATCGCGCGGGCGGGCGCGTCCGCCTCGCCGACCGGGGCCGGGACGCGGCGCACGACCTCGTCCAGCAGGTCGCCGACGCCCATGCCGGTCTTGGCCGAGACGCGCAGCACCTCCTCGGGCTCGCAGCCGACGATGTGCGCGAGCTCCTTGGCGTACTTGTCCGGGTCCGCCGCGGGCAGGTCGATCTTGTTCAGCACCGGGATGATGGTGAGGTCGTTCTCCATCGCCAGGTACAGGTTGGCCAGCGTCTGCGCCTCGATGCCCTGGGCGGCGTCGACGAGCAGGATCGTCCCCTCGCACGCCTCCAGTGCCCGGGAGACCTCGTAGGTGAAGTCGACGTGGCCGGGGGTGTCGATCATGTGGAGCACGTGGTCCTGACCGTCGAGCTGCCAGGGCAGCCGGACGTTCTGGGCCTTGATCGTGATGCCGCGCTCCCGCTCGATGTCCATGCGGTCGAGGTACTGCGCGCGCATCGCCCGCTCCTCGACGACGCCGGTGAGCTGCAGCATGCGGTCGGCCAGGGTCGACTTGCCGTGGTCGATGTGCGCGATGATGCAGAAGTTCCGGATCAGCTCCGGAGGCGTGAACGTCTGGTCGGCGAACGTGGTCACTCAGGGTCCTCGCACGTGAAAGACGGGGGAATCGCCCCATTCTCTCACGAGCCCGGCGCCTGGCGTGTCGGACCGGTCGGGTTCCCGGCCCGACGTGTCCCGCGACATAGGCTGCCCGGCGTGTACGCGAACGGTGAGGACCCCCGCCCGGCCCGGGGCGTGGTGCGCGAGATCCACCCGGCGGCCGCGGCGGCGACCCTGGAGTACTCCCCCGACCTGGACGGCCTGGCCGACCCGGGCGAGGTGGTGTGGGCGTGGGTGCCCTTCGAGGAGGACACGAGCCGCGGCAAGGACCGGCCGCTGCTGGTCGTGGGCAGGCGCGGGCGCGCCCTGCTGGCGCTGATGCTGACCAGCAAGCCACCGCGCGAGCACGAGGCGGACGACTCCGTCGACCTCGGCTCGGGCCGCTGGGACCGCGACGGCAGGCACTCCTACCTGCGCCTGGACCGGGTGTTCGAGCTGGCCGAGGACGACATCCGGCGCGAGGGCTCGGTGCTGGAGCCGGAGCGGTTCTCGCTGGTGGTGGGCGCGCTGCGCCGGTTGGGCTGGGGCTAGCGCCGCGCGGGAACACCAGGGGCGCGTCCCGGGCCGGCTCAGGGCGATCCCCGATGCCGCCGGGTCACCCGCCGGGGAGCCTGGGGTCATGGCGAGCAACCTGATGAAGGCGTTGGACGCGGCGTTCGGCAACCCCCGGGGCAAGGTGGGCGAGCTGGGCGGCCGGGTGATGGCCAAGCTGAACGCGAAGGTCGAGGAGCACGTCGTCGAGGTGGCGAGCCCCACCGCCGAGGAGGTCGTGCTGGTGCTCGGTCCGGGGCCGGGCGTGGGCCTGAAGCTGGCCGGCGAGCGCGCGCTCAAGGCGATCGGCGTGGACCCGTCGCGGGTCATGCTGGACGAGGCGCGCGACCGGTGCGCGGAGCTGATCGTGGCGGGCCGGGTGGAGCTGCGCGAGGGCGCGGCCACCCGCACCGGGCAGCCCGAGGCGTCCGTCGACGTGGTGACCTCGGTGAACAACGTCCACCTGTGGGGCAACCGGGCGGCCGCGTTCCACGAGCTGCGGCGGGTGCTGCGGCCGGGCGGGCGGCTGGTGGTCTCGGCGCACCGGATGGTGCTGGACACCTCGGAGTACGACCTGATCCGGGAGGCGGAGCAGGCCGGGTTCGCCAACGTGCGCACCTCGCTGCACCAGTACGGCGGCGTGGTGCCGCCCTCCGTGCAGCTACTGGCGGACGTCCCGGCGTAGCGGGTGCCCGTCGGGCACCTCGACGAACGCGATCAGCCGGCCGTCCGGGTCCGCCACCCACATCTCGTCCAGGCCCCACGGCTCCCGCCTCGGCGGCCGGACGACGTGCCCGGCCAGCCGCTCGGCGGCGGCGCCGAGGTCGCGCACCTGGAGCCACAGCCGGGTCGCCCCGGTGGGCTCCTCCTCGCCGGAGCCGGACACCTCGAGGAAGCCGCCGCCGAGGAAGAACACCGTGCCGCCGGGGAACTCCCGGTGCACGGCCAGGCCGAGGACGTCGCGGTAGAACGCGCGGGCCCGCTCGGGGTCGGCGGAGCGGATCAGGACGCGGCTGCTCAGGATCTCCACCCCGCCCAGCGCATCACACGCCGAGGTCGCGCGCCATTCGCACGTGGGCGTCCCCGTCGTGGCCGACCTCGCGCCAGCCGTGCGCGAGGTAGAAGCGCCGGGCGCGCCCGTTCCCCTCGAACACGTCCAGGTGCGCGGCGCCCAGGCCCGCGCCGCGCAGCTCGGCCAGGGCCGCCTCGTGCAGCGCGTGGCCGACGCCCCGGCCCCAGTGCGCCGGGTCGACCTGCAGCTGCTTCAGCTCCCCGTCCGACGTGACCAGGGAGAACCCGGCCAACCCGCCGTCCAGGTCGGCGCACAGCCACACCCGACCCGGCAGGGCGAGGTCGTAGCCGTTGGCGCGCACGTGCCGCTCCCACCCGGCCAGCTCGTCCTCCGGCAGGTGCCCCTCGTAGTAGCTGCGCCGGGCCTTGACGTGGATGTCGACCAGTCGCCACTTCTCCTCCGCGCGCGGAGGTCGCACCGTGATGGTCCCCATGCGGTCAGTGACGCGCGACGGCCGGTCCGGTTGTCCGGACCTCGTGCTCCCCGGCGTCCGGCGCGAGGAACGCGAGCAGCGCGGCGGCCTCCCGCTCCAGCTCGTCGGTCACGGCCGACGGGTGGAACGGCCGCAGCTCCAGGGTGGCGGTCCCGTCGGCGCGGTGCAGCCGCCAGTCGCCCGCGGTGACGCCGTCGACCAGGAAGAACCGGGGCACGGGGCCGTGCGGGTCGTACCCCTGGGCCCGGACGTCGTCGGTGACCACGCGGCGGCGGTCGGCGTGCGAGAGCAGGACGTTGTCGAAGTCGTAGAGGAACCGCGCGGGCGCCGGCGCGTCCTCGTCGGGCCGGGGCGCGTCGGGCAGGTCGAACAGCTCCTGGCCGTCCTCGTCGCGGAACCGGACCAGCGGCAGCCGCTCGACCACCTCGCGCAGCCGCGTCAGGCCGCACCAGGTCTGCACGTCCCGCACCGTGGCGGGGCCGAACGCGGCGAGGTAGCGCAGCACCGCGCCGTCCACGTCCGGCTGCTCGGCGGGCTCGGCGCCCAGCCACGACTCCGCGCTGACGTGCGCGATGGGCCCGCTGCGCCCCCACACCCCGCGCGGCGGCACCTGCACCAGCGGCACCAGGCAGCGGGCCGCGTAGGCGAGCGCGGCGGGCGAGCGGTCCGGCCAGCGCTCGTGCAGCAGGGCGCCCAGCTCCTTGGCGGTGCGGGGTTCACCGGCCAGCAGCGCGCGTGCGGCGGCCACCACGGCGGGCACGTCCATCGCGCCCACGTCCCGGCCGTGGGTGTGGTTGCGGAACAGGCCGCGCTCCAGCACGGGCCGGGCGAGGGGGCGCAGGGCCAGGGCGTCCTCGGCGGTGACCAGGTGGATGGTGCCGCGCATCAGCGCGATGCGCACCAGGGCGCGGTCGAGGAGCGGGCCGGCCGCCTGGTCGGGGGTGAAGCCCGCGACGCGCGACCACAGCCCGGTGTACCAGGTGTGCGGGGTCTGGGCCTGCAACCCGACCAGGTGCCGGACCACGTCGGGCACCGGGCGCGCGGTGCGCTCCAGCAGGAACTGGCGGGCCAGGGTGGCCCGCCCGAGGGCGCGACGGCTCAGTACCGGGGTCATGAGGCCACGTTAGACGGTATCGCGGACAGGTTCGGTCCTCGTTGCGGCGGCGTCGGGAAAAGTGATATCACTTTGCTAAGCGAGAGATATGAACTGAGGGGTGCACATGGACACTGCCGCCGAGGTCGCGGTGCGGATGCCGACTCCCGTCGTCCGGGAGCGCGAGGCGAAGCACGTGTCGGGGTGGGGGATGCTGGCCGTCGCGGTGGTGCTCGTCGTGGCCGGCGCGGCGCTGGTCGTGCTGGGCGCGATCGGGGGCGACGACGGGCCGAGCGTGCCCGCGATCGTGGGCGGCGCGCTGGTGCTGGTCGGCGGCGGCGTCGCGGGCGGCGGCCTGTTCACCGTCGCGCCGGGCGAGGCGCGGGTGCTCCAGTTCGCCGGCAGCTACACCGGCACGGTGCGGCGGGACGGCCTGCGGTGGGCCAACCCGCTCGCCACGAAGGTGAAGGTGTCGACCAGGATCCGCAACCACGAGACCGCGACGCTGAAGGTCAACGACGCCGACGGCAACCCGATCGAGATCGCCGCCGTGGTGGTGTGGCAGGTCGAGGACACCGCGCGGGCCAAGTTCGAGGTGGACGACTTCGTCCGGTTCGTGGGCATCCAGACCGAGACCGCGGTGCGGCACATCGCCACCAGCTACCCGTACGACAACCACGACGAGGCCGGGCTGTCGCTGCGGGAGAACGCCGACGAGATCACCGAGACGCTGTCGCTGGAGATCGCGGCGCGCGTGCAGTCGGCCGGCGTGAAGGTGATCGAGTCGCGCCTGACGCACCTGGCCTACGCTCCGGAGATCGCGCAGGCGATGCTGCAACGCCAGCAGGCGGGCGCGGTGATCGCGGCGCGGACGCGGATCGTGGAGGGCGCGGTCGGCATGGTGGAGCTGGCCCTGGCCAAGCTCGCCGAGCAGGACGTGGTGGAACTGGACGAGGAGCGCAAGGCGGCGATGGTGTCGAACCTGCTGGTCGTGCTGTGCGGCGAACGGTCAACGCAACCGATCGTCAACGCCGGATCGCTGTACCACTGAGTTGGCCGAGCGCAAGAGCGTCCTGCTGCGCCTCGACCCGGCGGTGCACGACGCCCTGGTCAGGTGGGCGAACGACGAGTTGCGCAGCACCAACGCGCAGATCGAGTTCCTGCTGCGCCGCGCGCTCGCCGAGGCGGGCCGCCTGCCCTCGGGCACGGCGGCCCAACCCAAGCGGGGCCGGCCGCGCAAGTCCGCGGAGGACGGCGGCTGACCTCGGACGTCGCCGGCGGCGGGGAGCGCCGGCGACGTCCGCGTTGATCGACTCGCGGGTGGCCGTGCCCGGTGCGAACGTGGACCGCGTGACCGACGTCAACGCCCCGTACGCACCGGGCACGCCCGCGTGGGTGGACATGATGACCACCGACCGCGACGCCACGATGGAGTTCTACGGCGGGCTGTTCGGCTGGGACTTCGAGGTCGGCGGCCCGGAGACCGGCCACTACACCTACGCCCTGGTGCGCGGGCGGCCCGTGGCCGGCTTCGGCGAGATGCCCCGGGACGTGATGTTCCCGGTGGTGTGGACGACCTACCTGGCCACCGACGACCTCGACGAGTCGCTGGCGACCCTGGTATCGGCCGGCGGCAAGGTGCTCGTGCCGGAGTTCGACACCGGCGGTCCGGGGCGCGGGGCGATCGCGGTGGACCCGACCGGCGCGGCGTTCGGGCTGTGGGAGGCGGGCACGCACATCGGCGCGTACGCGGTGAACGAGCCGGGCGCGGTGGTGTGGAACGAGCTGGCCACCCGGGACCCGTTCGGCGCGGCCGAGTTCTACCAGCGGGTGTTCGACGTGGGCCTCGACCCGCTGCCCGACTTCCCGTACACGCAGCTGCGCGTCGGCGGGCGCGTGGTGGCCGGGCTGTTCGGGATGGCCAACGAGATCCCGGCCGAGATCCCGGCGCACTGGATGACCTACTTCTCGGTGTCCGACGCGGACCTGGCGGCCCGGCGGGCGCGCGAGCTGGGCGGGGTGGTGGTCGGTGACGTGGTCGACACGAGGTTCGGGCGGTTCACCACGGTCGGCGACCCGATGGGCGCGACGTTCCGGGTCATCCAACCGCCGCCTTCCACCCCAGACTGACCACCAGCGCCACCACGACGGTGAGGAACACCCGGCGCACGAACGACGACCCGCGCCGCACGGCGAGCTTCGCCCCGAGCACCGCGCCGGTCAGGTTGCACACCGCGAGCACCAGGCCCAGGCCCCACAGCACCTTCCCGGCCGGGATGAAGTACAGCAGGGCGCCCAGGTTGGTGGCCACGTTGACGATCTTCGCCGTGGCCGAGGCGCGCAGGAACGCGAACCCCACCACGCCCACCAGCAGGAAGACCAGGAACGCGCCGGTGCCCGGCCCGGCCAGGCCGTCGTAGAAGCCGATCACCGCGCCGCCGAGCGCCATCACGCCGACCTGGGCGGCGCGCGCGAACCGCGGCGCCTCCGCCACGCCCAGCTCCGGCTTGCGCCACGTGTAGAGGCCGACGCCGACCAGCGCGACGAGCACCACGCCGTTGAGCACGCCGGGCGCGAGCGCGCCCGCGAACGCCGCGCCGCCCACCGCGCCGCCGAACGCGGCCAGCGCCATGGGCACCGCCGCCCACCAGTCGATCGTGGTCTCCTTGGCGTAGGTGCGCACCGCGGCGGCCGTGCCGACCACGGCGGCGACCTTGTTGGTGGCCAGCGCGTACAGCGGCTGACCGCCCGGCGCGACCAGCAGCATCGCGGGGAGCTGGACCAGGCCGCCGCCGCCGACCACCGCGTCGACCGCCCCGGCGAGGGCGGCGGCCAGGCAGAGGAACAGCAGGGCGGCGAGCGAGATCTGCCCGAACCCGGGCCAGTCGAGAGCGGTGGTCACCCGAACAGCTTAACCGGACACGCGTACTGTTTTTTCCGCTACTCCTGGGAGCGCTCCCGCAATCCACCGTTCAGCCCTGGCGTGGAGCGGGGCGCGCGTGGAGGGTGGGTCCGGGCGACCTGACCAGCCAGGAGGTTCTCGATGTGGAGATCCCGAAAGCGCGCCGCCGCCGGCGTGCTCACCGCGCTCGCGGTGCTCGTCGGCGGGTCGCAGGCGACCGGCGCCGGCGAACCGCGCGGACCGCACTACCAGGACGCCCGCGCGCCGGTCGAGCGCCGCGTCGACGACCTCCTGCGGCGCATGACGCTGGAGGAGAAGGTCGGCCAGATGACCCAGATCAGGCTGGGGAAGCTGCGCGGCAACTGCGAGTGGAACCCCGGCCCGCTGCGCGAGGACTGCATGAAGGCGGTGCTGGAGGACGCCAAGGTCGGCTCGATCCTGTCCGGCGGCGGTGACGCGCCGGACCCGAACACGCCGCGCGCGTGGGCCGAGATGACCAACGAGGTCCAGCGGTACGCGCTGGACCACAGCCGCCTGCGCATCCCGCTGATCTACGGCGCGGACGGCGTGCACGGCCACTCGAACGTGCTCACCGCCACCATGTTCCCGCACCAGGTCGGCCTCGGCGCGACGTGGAACCCCGGCCTGATGGAGGACCTGGGCGAGTCCACCGGGCGGGCCATGCGCGCCACCGGCGTGTTCTGGAACTTCGCGCCGGTCTCCGACCTGGCCCGCGACACGCGCTGGGGCCGCTACTACGAGACCTACAGCGAGGACCCGGTGCTGACGGGCGAGCTGGCCGCGGCGAACGTGCGCGGCCAGCAGGGCAAGGCCGACGGCACCGCCTCGCTCGCCGCCACCGCCAAGCACTTCGCCGGGTACTCCGAGCCGTTCAACGGCCACGACCGGGCGCCCGCGCAGTTGCCGATCCGGTACCTCCAGGACACCGTGCTGCCGCCGTTCCAGGCGCAGTTCGACGCGGGCGTGCGCACCGTGATGATCAACTCCGGCGCGGTGAACGGCGTGCCGGCGCACGCGTCGAAGTACCTGCTCACCGAGCAGCTGCGCGACCGGATGGGCTTCCGCGGCGTGGCGATCACCGACTGGGAGGACATCCGGTACCTGGTGGACCGCTACCACGTGGCGGCGGACTACCGGGAGGCCATCGCGATGGCCGTGAACGCCGGCGTGGACATGGCGATGGAGCCGTCGAACGCGGCGGAGTTCACCCAGGGCCTGCTGGCGGGCGTGCGCAGCGGCGCCGTCAGCGGCAAGCGGGTCGACCAGGCCGTGCGGCGCATCCTGACGCTCAAGTTCGAGCTGGGGCTGTTCGAGAAGCCGTTCGTGGACCCGGCCCGGGCCGACGGGATCGTCAACGGCGCCGACCGACCGCTGGCGCGGCGGGCCGCCGCCGAGGGCGTGGTGCTCCTGCGCAACGAGGGCGTGCTGCCGCTGTCCACCGGCGCCCGCAAGCTCGTGGTGACCGGCGACGCGGCCGACTCGGTGGCCCGCCAGCTCGGCGGCTGGACCGTCGGCTGGCAGGGCGTGCCGGCGGGGTCCCCGCTGCCCCCGACCACCACCGTGCTCCAGGGCATCCGGGCCGCCGCGCCGAACGCGAACGTGGTCGCCGCCACCACCCGGGCCGACGCCGTGGCCCAGTCGGGTGACGCGGACGCCGTGGTCGTCGTGCTCGGCGAGGACCCCGGCGCCGAGGGCCAGGCCGACACCGAGTCCCCCGAGCTGACCGCGGAGCAGCAGGGCCTGGTCGACGCCGTGCGCGCGACCGGCAAGCCGGTGGTCGTGGTCCTGCTGACCGGGCGGCCGCAGGTGCTCGGCACGGTCGCCCAGGCGCCCGCGCTGCTCGCCGGCTGGCTGCCGGGCTCCGAGGGCGGCGGCGCCATCGCCGACGTGCTGTTCGGCGTGGTCAACCCCAGCGGCAAGCTGCCGGTGTCGTGGCCCAAGACCATCGGCGACCAGCCGTTCTCCTACGACCAGCCGCGCGGCGCGAACACGGCCGAGAGCTCGAACTACGACCCGGCCTTCGCCTTCGGCCACGGCCTGTCCTACACCAGCTTCACCACGTCCGCGCCGACCCTGGAGTCCACCGAGGTCCGCCGCGACGGCGAGGTCGAGGTGCGGGTCACGGTCGCCAACACGGGTGACCGCGACGGCGCCCTGGTGGTGCCGGTGTACGTGCACCAGCCGGTGAGCAAGGTCCTCACCCCGGACCGCCGCCTGGTGGCCTTCACGCGGGTCGAGCTGAAGGCCGGCGAGCAGCGCGCGGTCGACGTGTCGTTCGACGTGGGGCGCCTGGCCGTGACCGCGGGCGACATGGACGCCACGGGCAGGCCCGAGGTGGCGAAGGGCCGGTACGAGGTGCTGGTCGGCGAGGAGAGGGTGGGGTTCACGGTGCGGTGAGCAGCCCTGATATCGTGGATGGCCGTACCGCGCGGCATTCCGCTGTGGAGGAAGACCGCCCCGGCTTCGGGGTGGAGCCGATCGACGAGCGCGGCACGACTCCGAACCGAGGAAAAGGGTGGCTTTCGCGTGGCGAACATCAAGTCCCAGCTGAAGCGGATCAAGACGAACGAGAAGGCGCGCCTGCGCAACAAGGCCGTCAAGTCGTCGCTGAAGACCGCGATCCGCAAGTTCCGTGAGGCCGCCGAGGCCGGTGACAAGGAGAAGGCCGTCGCGCTGGCGCAGGAGGCTTCCCGCAAGCTCGACAAGGCCGTCACCAAGGGCGTCATCCACGCCAACCAGGCCGCCAACAAGAAGTCGGCGCTGGCCAAGCGCGCCAACCAGATCTGATTCTGGTCCCACGGCACCGAGGGCGCCGCTCATCCCGCGAGGGGTGGGCGGCGCCCTCGCTTTCGGCCCACCCCCACTCGCCCCGGGTCAGCGCCCCGGGTCAGCGCCCCGACTCCCGGCCCCGCTCGCCCGACCACCGACTCCCGGCCCCGCTCACCCCGACCCCACCGCCCGCAGGTTCCCGGTCCGTCACCTGCCTCAGCGCGGGCAGCACTCCCCCACCACCCTTGAACCGGGCGGGGGTTCCGGCAGCGCTCAGCGGCGACCGTGGGCGGCAACGATCTTCAGGACCGCCCGCTCCAGGGCGTAACCCGAGTCGGCGGCGGCGCCCTTCACATC
>NZ_JBHWIE010000018.1:0-63487 GCF_042732085.1 Actinosynnema sp. NPDC059797 | reverse complement strand
GGTCCCACCGGGTGCGGTCCGCACCGCGCGTCGTGAGGCGCCGCGCGTCGTGAGGCACCGCGCGTCGTGAGGCACCGCGCGTCGTGAGGCACCGCGCGTCGTGAGGCACCGCGTGCCCCGAGGTCAGAGCGCCATGTCGATGACGAGCTTGCCCGACGCGTGGCCGGACTCGACGAGGGCCAGCGCCTCCCCCGCCCGCGAGAGCGGGTAGGTCGCCGTGATGTTCGGGTCCAGCCGCCCGGCGACCATCAGCGCGGCGACGCGTTCGAGGCCGCTCCGGTCGAGGCGGCGGCGGACGGGCGCGCCGCCGAGTTCGGTCACCGACGGGTCGCCGACGGAGACCAGCGCGTCCGGCTTCGCCGCCAGCGGGGCGACCTCGCGCAGGGAGTCGCCCCCGACCGCGTCGACCACGGCGTCGAAGCCGTCCGGGGCCAGCGCCCGGAGCCGGGCCGCGACGTCGCCTGCGGTGTAGTCGACGAAGCGGGCGCCGACGGCCGTCGCGCGGTCCCGCTTGGCCGCGCCGCCGGTGCCGACCACGGCCAGGCCGCGGTCCCGCGCCACCTGGGCCACGGCCATCCCGACGCCGCCGCCGATCCCGTTCACCAGCAGCGTCGCCCCGGCGGGCAGCGCGAGTTGGTCGAGCACGTCGAGCGCGGTGGTGCCGACGACGGGGATGGTCGCCGCCCAGGTGTCCGGCAGCGCGTCGGGGACGCGGGCCGTGGACTCGGCGAGCAGCAGGGTCGTCCCCGCGTACGTGCCCGCGCCGGTCAGGGCGAACCCGGTGACCCGGTCGCCGACGGCCAGGCCGGTCACCCCGTCACCCACCGCCAGGACGGTCCCGGCGGCCTCCATGCCCAGGACCTGCGGGAAGGGCAGCCGGCCGTTCAACTCGCGGACGTGCCCGGAGCGGAGCAGGTGGTCGAGCGGGTTCACCCCGGCGGCCGCGACGCGGACCAGGACCTCGGTGGGACCGGGCGACGGGTCGGGCCGGTCGAAGAACTCCTGGACGTCGGCGGGGCCGAAAGCCCGGTACCCCAGGGCTGTGCTCATCACGGGTTCCTTTCGCGTCGTCCCGGGCGTCCGACCCGGGGGCGACGCGAAGCTATGCCCTGACACCGGTGTCAGGTTCCAGTCGCTGTGACGCGGGGAACAACCGGGGCGGGACGACGACAGGGGCCCCCTGGTCGGGGACCCCTGCGGCCACTGCTCGGGACTACCGCCCGCTCACCGCGGCGGGTCCTGCGCACCGGGGCCCTGCGAGTGCTGGCCGGGCTGCTGCGCCGGCATCCCCGCCGGCGGCGTGGGCATCGACGACACGTGGGCCGCGGGCTCCGACGACACCCGCTGCGTCGCGCCCACCGGCGTCACGTGCTGGGTCGGCGCCTGCGCCCGCTGCACGTCCTCGCGCCCGCGCTGGTACGCCTCGGCGTGCGCCCTGGCCTGCGGCGCCTCCTGCTCGGCCCGGGTCAGCCAGCCATCCCAGCGCTGCTGCATGGGCCGGACCAGGCCGCCGCCGACGCCGACGACCAGGATGCCGCCCACGGTGGCGAGGATGGCGATCAGGATCGGGGTGGTGACGGTGGTGGCGACGCCGATCTGGTTCAGCGCCGCGATGACGCCGATGCCGATGATGAACCAGGAGGCGATCTTGCCGAGCATCGGCCCGTAGGACAGCCCGCCCAGGGCGCGCTCGGTGAGGTCGCGCACCGCGCGGGCCACGGCCGCGGCCACCACGATGATCACGATCGCGACGATCGCCCGGGGCAGCCAGGCCACGATGCCGGTCAGCAGGTCGCTCACCGGGTTCGAGCCGAACAGCCCGAACGCGATCTGGAGCGCGATCAGCAGGACCGCGTAGTACACGATCTGCGCGACCAGGCCGGAGGCGTCGAACTTCGAGCGCGCCAGCGCGTCGCCGACACCGCCGCGCTGGACCGCGCGGTCGAAGTGCACGCGCTCCAGCACCTTGTTCACCGCCGTGCGCAGGAGGCGGGCGACGATCCACCCGATGAGCAGCACGACCAGGAAACCGACGAGCTTGGGCAGGAAGGTCACCACCGAGCGCAGGGCGTCACCGGCGGCGTCACCGATGCCTTGAGCCTGCGCCGTCTGCACGGCGAGCAGGGCTTTCATCGTCTTCGACCTCCTCGGACGACGGATGTCTCCGGGGCGGTTACCCGGCACGACCGGGACCAACCGGATGTCAATCCGCCGAGGAGAGCAATTCACTCGCCAGGGGGAATACCGACCTCGCGGTCCACCTCCACCGAGGCGACGCCGGGCACGGCGCCCAGCGCGCCGGACGCACCGGGGCCGGGGACCGAGCCCGTGACCACGCCCAGCGACTCCATCACGTCGTCGACCTGCATCCCCGCGTCGCGCAGGGCCGAGACGACGGCCGGCAGGTCCGCCAGCCCGTCGTCGGCGACCGAGACAACCACCTTGTGCCGAGCAGTCGCCACGGTCGCCTCCGTCGGGGCCGTCAGGGAGCTTGCACCAATCCTCCACCCACATCCGTGGAAGGCAAGCCCAGACGGCGACAGGATTGCGCCAGCCTCGCCCACAGCTCCCAGCCGCGGGCGCCGTGCTTCTCGGCGATGAGCGCGGCGACGCCCGCCACGTGCGGCGTGGCCATGCTGGTGCCCTGGATGCGCTTGTACCTGCCGGCGCCCTCGTCCTTGTTCCACGACGAGTAGACGTTGACGCCCGGCCCGACCAGGTCGACCTGGCCGATGGCGTCGACCGTGCCGCAGGAGAACGGCGCGATGGCGCGGTTGGCGTCGATGGCGCCGACCGACATGATCGACGGGCAGTTGGCCGGGTGGCCGACCGGGTTGACCGCGCCCGGCCGCCTGCTCTCGTTGCCGGCCGCGGCGATGATGAGGGTGCCGCGGCTCATCGCGCGCGTGGCGGCCTGCTCGAAGATCTGCGAGTACGGCGTGCCCGGCCGCACGGCCGCGCCGAGCGACATGGAGATGACCGCGCACCCGTTGGCGACGGCCCACTCGATGCCCGCGAGGATGCCGCTGTCCGAGCCGAAGCCCGCGTTGGACAGCACCTTGCCCGCGTAGATCTCGGCCTCGTGGGCGACGCCGTAGCCGGGACCGGTGGCGGGCTTGCGCGGACCGGCCGCGCTGCCGATGCAGTGCGTGCCGTGGCCGTGCGCGTCGTCCACGGTCTCGCCCTCGATGAACGACTGGGTGACCACCGCGCGGCCCTGGAAGTCGGTGTGCGCGATGGTGAACCCGGTGTCGAGCACGGCCAGCCGGACGCCCTTGCCGGTGGCCGCGCTGATGTTGGCGCCCACCGCCTGGAGGCCCCAGGTGAACACGGTCTCGTCGACCGCGGCGGCGGTCTCCTCGGCGGTCGTGTAGGCCTGCACGACGCGCTCGGCCTCGACCACGCTGATCGGGCCGGGCGCCTCGGCGGCCCGGGAGAGCTGGGCGACCTGCTCCGGCGTCGCGTCGACCACCGCGACGCCGAGGTCCTGGAAGATCAGCCCGTCGGCGGTGGTGAGGTCCGCGGCGGTGGGCCGGTCCGCCGTGCTGGCGGCGGTGATGCCGGCGACCCGGTTCATCTCCATCGCGCCGGCCGCGACCGACCTGTCCTCGAGGAGCACCAGGTAGCGCCCCGTGGTTCCGGTGCCCGTTGGCTGTGACATGACGACCCCCTCCGGGGTTTGGCGGCTGTCAGGTGTAGCGCCGGACCCCGCCCGCGCTCAAGCGCCCGTACGGGTGTCAAGTCGCACGGCGGTGGTCCGCATGCCGTAGTGGAGCCGCGGGGGAACCGGTAAATACAGGTCAGGCCGGAGCCGAGTCCTTCTCACCCTTTCGGGTGAGATTCGCGAGGGGCTCGACCACGCGCGCCGCGACCGGGCCCAGCACCGCCATGAGCAGCACGTACGCCGTGGCCAGCGCCGCCAGCTCGCCGTCCACCGCGCCGGAGGCCACCGTGAGCGAGGCGATGACGATGGAGAACTCGCCGCGCGCCACCAGCGCCGCGCCCGCGCGGGCCCGGCCCATCCGGCCGATGCCCTGCCACCTCGCGGCCCACCAGCCGGTCGCGACCTTGGTCGCCGTGGTCACCACCGCCAGCGCCACCGCCAGCCCCAGCACCGGGGGGATCGACGCGGGGTTGGTGTTGAGGCCGAACACCACGAAGAACATCGCGGCGAACAGGTCCCGCAGCGGCTCCAGCATCCGGGTGGCGTTCTCCGCCGTGGACCCGGAGATCGCGATGCCCAGCAGGAACGCGCCGACCGCCGCCGACACCTGGAGCTGCGAGGCGACGCCCGCCACCAGCAGCGCCGCGCCCAGCACCTTCAGCAGGAACACCTCGGGGTCGGGGCTGTCGACCAGCGCCGACACGTAGCGGCCGAACTTCAGCGCGATCACCAGGACCACCGTGATCGCGGCCAGCGAGATGCCCACCGCGGTCATGCCGCCCAGGAAGCTGACGCCCGCCAGCACCGCGGTGAGGATCGGCAGGTACACCGCCATCGCCAGGTCCTCGAACACCAGCACGGACAGCACCACCGGGGTCTCCCGGTTGCCCAGCCGGCCGAGGTCGCCGAGCACCTTGGCGATGATCCCGGACGAGGAGATGTAGGTGACGCCGCCCATCGCGAGCGCGCCGACCGGGCCCCAGCCCAGCACCAGCGCGGCGATCACGCCGGGCGTCGCGTTGAGCACGATGTCGAGGACGCCCGCCATCCACGACCGCTTCAAGCCGGTCATCAGCTCGGCCGCCGAGTACTCCAGGCCGAGCAGGAGCAGGAGGAGGACCACGCCGATCTCACTGGAGAGGTGCGCGAACTCCTCGATGCCGTGCAGGGGGATCAGGCCGCCCTCGCCGAACGCGAGGCCGCCGATCAGGTAGAGCGGGATGGGTGAGATGCCGATCCGCCACGCCATCTTGCCGAGCAGGCCCAGCCCGAAGAAGACCGCGCCGAGCTGGATGAGCGCGATTGCTGTGCTGTGCAAGGTGCTCAGCCACCGCCCAGCAGCTCGCCGGCGTGGGCCAGGCCCTCCGCGGTGCCGACGACCACGACCTGGTCACCGCCCGCGAAGACGAAGTCCGGGCGCGGGGAGGGGTGCACGCCGTTCGCGCGCACCACGGCCACGATCGACGCGCCGGTGCGGGTGCGCAGCTCGGTCTCGGCCAGCGGGCTGCCGTCGAAGCGGGAGCCGGGCACGATCGGGAACTGCTGCGTGGAGATGCCCGCGACGTCGCGGTGCTGCTCCTCCAGGTGCGCGACCAGCTGCGGGCCGCCCAGCAGGCCCGCCAGGGTGGCGGCCTCGGCGGAGGTCAGCGCTATGGACGCCATGCAGTCGTCGGGGTCGTCCTTGCGGGACACGATCAGCTCGAACTTGCCGTCACGGTGGGTGATCACACCCATGCGGCGGCCGGCCCGGATCATGAAGTCCTGCCGGGTGCCGATCCCCGGAAGCGGCGTCACCTCGACGTTCACGAGACGGGAGTCTAATCGGATGGGTGTACGGGTTGGTCCGGTTCGCCGGGGTTGGGTCGTGCGGGACCGCGTGCCGGGACCGGACGTGGACGAGTTCGCCGAGCCGGAGAAGGTCGCCGCCGCGCTGGCCGGCGCCCGCGCGGGCACGCTGCTGGCCGTGCAGCACCCGCACCGCACGCCCGAGGCCCTGGCGGCCGGGCTGTCGCTGGCCGACGCGCTGCCGCGGGCGCGGGCCGACCTCGCCCGCCTGCGCGCCACCGCCTACCGGGAGGTGCGGGACGTGGTCGCGCCCTACCGGGTGGACGGCCCGGACGGCACCGCGCACGGCCTGCTGTGCGTGGTGGACCCGACCGCGGTCGGCCACACCGAGGACGTCTACCCGGAGGTGGTCGCCGAACGGGCCCGCGCGCTGTCCGGCCTGGGGTGCGCGACCAGCGCGGCGCTGCTGGTGCCGGTCGGGCCGGCCGGGTCGGAGGTGTCGCTGACCCGGCTGGTCGCGGAGGTGGGCGACGAGCCCGTCGCGTCGGTCGTGGACCCGGGCGGGCGGCGGCACCGGCTGTGGCTGGTCGGGCCGGGCGAGCGGCAGGACGCGCTGCTGGCCGCCGCGGGCGAGCACCCGCTGATGGTCGCCGACGGCAACCACCGGGTGGCGGCCGCGGCCGGGTTACCCGGGTTGCTGGCGCTGGTCACGGCCGGTCCGGACCTGCGCGTCGGCCCCATCCACCGGGCGGTGTCGGGCAGCGGGCTCACGGTCGCCGACGCGGCGGACGCCTGGCGGGCCGGCGGGCTGGCGGTGACGCCCGTGGACCGGGGCGCCCGCCCGTCGCCGGGGGTGGTCGTCGCGGTGGGCGCGGACGGCGCGGTGGCCGTGTCGCTGCCGCCCGGCGGCGTGGACCACGCGGCCGTGGAGGCGGTGCTGCTGGCCGGGGCGCTGGGGCTGGGCGGCCCGCGCGTGCGGCCGGTCACCGACGAGGTCGTGCCCGACGCGGACTTCGTCGTGCTGATCGCGCCGGTGCCGCCGGCCGACGTCCTCGCCGTGCACGCCGCCGGCGGCCGGATGCCGCGCAAGAGCACCTACTTCACGCCCAAGCCCCGCAGCGGCCTGCTGCTGGCGGAGCTGGGCTGACCCGGGTGCCGGTGTGACCGCCCGCACCAGGCACAATTGCGGGGTTGACGACAGCGGTCCGCACCGGTCCGCGTCGAGTTCGCGTTGAGTTCGCGCTGAGGAGGACGACCCGGTGGCACACGGTGAGCTGCGCGGCGTGGTGGCCCTCGACGGGCCGTCCGGCACCGGCAAGTCCTCCGTCGCGCGCCGGCTCGCGGCCACCCTGGGCGCGCGTTACCTGGACACCGGCGCGATGTACCGCGCGGCGACCCTGGCCGTGCTGCGCGCCGGCGTCGACCCGGCCGACGCCGAGCGCGTGGTCGAGGCCGTCCGGGCCGCCTCGGTCGTCCAGGGCACCAGCCCCGACCGCTCCACCACGCACCTGGACGGCGAGGACGTCGGCGCCGAGATCCGCGGCCCCGAGGTGACCCTCGCCGTGTCGCCGGTCTCGGCCGTGCCCGAGGTCCGCGAGGCCGTCGTGGGGCAGCAGCGCCGCATCATCGCCGAGGCGCTGGACGAGGTCGGCGGCATCGTCGTCGAGGGCCGCGACATCGGCACCGTCGTCGCGCCCGACGCGCCGCTCAAGGTCTACGTCACCGCCGACGCCGAGGCCCGCGCCCGTCGTCGCGCCAAGCAGGACGCCGCGTCCGGCCGCCCGGCCGACCTGGGCGCCACGCTGGCCGACGTCCAGCGCCGCGACGCCTACGACTCGTCGCGCGCGGTGTCGCCGCTGCGCCCCGCCGACGACGCGGTCGTGCTCGACACCACCGACCTGGACCTGCCGGGCGTGCTGGCCGCGCTGCTGGAGCTGGTGGACGAGCGCGGCCTGCTGGCCCAGCCGAGCGGACGGGTGCGCGGGTGACCGACCAGCTCCCCGACGGGGCGCTGCCCCGGCTGCACGACCTCGGCCGGTGGATCGCGCGCGGGCCGTTCCGCACGCCGTTCCGGGTGCGCGTGCGCGGCGCGGAACGGGTGCCGCGGACCGGGCCGCTGGTCGTGGTGGCCAACCACAGCTCCATGGTCGACGGGCCCATCCTGTTCGGCGTGGTGCCCCGCCGCGTGGTGTTCCTGATCAAGCAGGAGATGTTCAAGGGCGTGGCCGGCACGCTGCTGCGGTGGATCGGCCAGCTGCCGGTGCGCCGCGGCGAACCCGACCGGGCGCCGCTGCTGGCGGCGCAGGGCGTGCTGCGGGACGGTGGTGCGGTGGGCGTGTTCCCCGAGGGCACGCGCGGCGCCGGCGACGTGGCCGAGGCCCAGCGCGGCGCGGCCTGGCTCGCCCGCTCGACCGGCGCGGTCGTCGTGCCGATCGCGTGCCGGGGCACCCTGCGCCCACCCGGGACCCGCAGGCGGTTCCGACCCGTGGTGGACGTGCTCGTGGGCGAGCCGTTCGAGCTGCCCGCCGACAAGGGTCGGCAGGCGCTCGTGAAGGCCACCGAGCAGGTCCGCGACCGCTTGGCCACCCTGGTGGCCGAGCTCGACAGCCTCAGAGGAGAAGCACGATGACGGACTTGGACGGCACCTGGGCGGACGAGTCCGAGTGGACCGCGTTCGACGACGAGAACGGCGAGGAGGGCGCGGAGGCGACGCCGCAGCCCGTGCTGGCGGTGGTCGGCCGGCCGAACGTCGGCAAGTCCACCCTGGTCAACCGCATCATCGGCCGCCGCGAGGCGGTCGTGCAGGACGTGCCGGGCGTGACCCGCGACCGGGTCGCCTACGACGCGCTGTGGAACGGCCGCAAGTTCACCGTGGTCGACACCGGCGGCTGGGAGCCCGACGCCACCGGCATGATGGCCTCGGTCGCGGCGCAGGCCGAACTGGCCATGTCCACCGCCGACGCGATCCTGTTCGTGGTCGACGCGACGGTCGGCGCGACCACCACCGACGAGGCCGCGGTGAAGCTGCTGCGCCGCTCCAAGCGGCCCGTGCTGCTGGTCGCGAACAAGGTCGACGACGAGCGCGTCATGGCCGACGTGGCCTCGCTGTGGTCGCTGGGGCTCGGCGAGCCCATCCCGGTGTCCGGCCTGCACGGCCGCGGCTCCGGCGACATGCTCGACAAGATCCTGGCGGCGCTGCCCGAGACGCCCCGCGAGACGTTCGAGGCCCAGCGCGGCGGCCCCCGCCGGGTGGCGCTGGTCGGCCGGCCCAACGTCGGCAAGTCGTCCCTGCTCAACCGCCTCACCGGCGAGAACAGGTCGGTCGTCGACGCCACCGCGGGCACCACCGTGGACCCGGTCGACTCCCTGGTCGAGCTGGACGACGAGCTGTGGCGGTTCGTCGACACCGCCGGCCTGCGCAAGCGGGTGAACTTCGCCTCCGGCGCCGAGTACTACGCGTCGCTGCGCACCAAGGCCGCGATCGAGTCCGCCGAGGTGGCGATCGTGCTGCTGGACGCCGCCGAACCGCTCAGCGAGCAGGACCTGCGGGTGCTGACCATGGTGGTCGAGTCGGGCCGCGCGTGCGTGCTGGCGTTCAACAAGTGGGACCTCGTGGACGAGGACCGGCGCCACGCCATGGTGCGCGAGCTGGAGCGGGGCCTGGTCCGGGTGCCGTGGGCGGAGCGCGTGAACATCTCGGCCCTGACCGGCCGCGCCGTGCAGAAGCTCGCGCCGGCCCTGCGCACGGCGCTGGACTCGTGGGACACCCGCGTGCCCACCGGCCGGTTGAACTCCTGGCTGAACGACCTCATCGCCGCCACCCCGCCGCCGGTGCGCAGCGGCAAGCAGCCCAAGGTCCTGTTCGCCACCCAGGCGGCGACCCGCCCGCCGACGTTCGTGCTGTTCACGACCGGTTTCCTGGAGGCCGGGTACCGGCGGTTCATCGAGCGGAAGCTGCGCGAGGAGTTCGGCTTCCGGGGCAGCCCCGTCCGCATCTCGGTGCGCGTGAGGGAGAAGCGCGCCAAGAAGTGATCGGTTGCCCCGGCAGGCCGAATGCGGTTGCCTGGCGAAGTGCCGGTGCGACTGGTCCTCGCCGACGACGAAGCGCTGCTCCGCCGGGGCCTGAAGGTGCTGCTCGAAGCGGACGGCCGCGTCGAGGTGGTGGCGGAGGCCGCGGACGGCGCGGAGCTGCTGGACGCCGTCCGGCGGCACCGCCCCGACGTGGCGCTGGTCGACGTGCAGATGCCGGGCGTGGACGGCCTCGCGGCGCTGCGCGAGCTGCTGACGTGGCCCGACCCGCCCGCGCTGGCCGTGCTCACCACGTTCGACCTGGACGACTACGTGGCCGCGGCGCTGGAGCTGGGCGCCCACGGCTTCCTGCTCAAGGACGCCGAACCCGACGCGCTGGTGCGCGCGGTGCTGGACCTGGCCGCCGGGGGAGCGGTGCTCGACCCGAGGATCACCGCCCGCCTGCTGCCGAGGCTGCGGGTGGCGAAACCGCGCGCGAACCCCCACCTCGACGGGTTGAGCGCCCGTGAGCGCCAGGTCCTGGCGCTGTTGGCCAACGGGCAGCCCAACAGCGCCATAGCGGCCGAGCTGAAGCTCAGCGAGGCCACCGTGAAGAGCTACGTCTCGACGGTCCTGACCAAGCTGGGCGTGGAGAACCGCGTCCAGGCCGCGCTGGTCGCGCACCAGGTGAACGCATGGTGATCCTCCTGGAGCTGCTCGCCGTGCTCGTGCCCGGGGCCATGGTCCTGATGGCCGGCACGGTGCCGTTCACCTGGTCGATCCCGGCCGCGCTGCTGGCGTGCCTGGCGCTGCCCCTGAGACGCCTGAACCCGTCCCTGGCCGCCCTGCCCTGCCTCCCGGCCCTGGTGGGAGGGCTGGGCTGGCCACCGACCGTCGTGGCGATGTACCGGGTGGGGCGCAAGACCAGCCCGCCGGTCATGATCGCCTGGGTGGCCGCCGCGACCGCCGTCCCCGCCACGTTCGTGGTGGTCCACGAATCCCTGGCCCCCAACCAGGCGCTCCTCACCTACGCCTTCGCCCTGTTCATGGCAGGCGCCCCCACCGCGCTCGGAGCGCTGATCACCACCCGCAGGCACCTGACGGCCAGCCTCGCCGAGGCGTCCAGGGCCAGGACCGCCGAGGTGGAAGCGAGGGAGGAAGGGGCCAGGGCCTCGGAACGAGCCCGGATAGCCAGGGAGATCCACGACGCGGTGGGCCACCACGCCACCCTGATCGCCGTGGAGTCGGCCGCGCTGGCCGCCACCACGGAGGACCCGGAGACCCGCGAAACGGCCCTGCGCCTGCGCGCCCTGGCCAAGGAGTCGCTGACCGAGATGAGAGCGGCCCTGGGCCTCCTCAACACCGAACCCACCCCGGGCTACGACGGGATACCCCACCTGGTCGACCGAGCCAGGGCGGCAGGCCTCACGGTGACCTACGAGGACCGGACGACCGGAGCCCCACCACCATCCACCGGCCGAGCGGCCTACCGGGTGGTCCAAGAGGCGCTGACCAACGTCACCAAACACGCCCCAGGAGCCCTCACCCGGGTAACCCTCACCCAACACGACAAGCGCCTGACCATCACCATCACCAACGGCCGCCCCACAGCACCCCCGTCACCGACCCACAGCGGCGGCCACGGCCTCCACGGCCTGCGCGAACGCGTCACCCTGGCCGGCGGAACCCTCACCACCACCCGCACGGAGGACAGCTTCGAACTGGCAGCCACCCTCCCCACCACTCCGTCGAAAGTTGACGGAAACGACTCGACTTTTGGCGGTAGTGCACAAACGAGGGCCAACGCATAGTGGGTGGACGTCGACTCCCGGGGGAGCGGCTGGATCGAGGGGAGCACGGAGGCCCGCCACGCGCGGGCCTCCGTCATAACCGCAGCTAGACGCCTTACGCGACCGGAGTCGGGGGGTCGTGTCAGGTGCCCGTTGGGGGTGCGCTAAGCTATGCGCGCACCCCACAACGGGGGGTGTGGCCGGGACGTGGCGCAGTTTGGTAGCGCACTTGACTGGGGGTCAAGGGGTCGCAGGTTCAAATCCTGTCGTCCCGACGGTCGAAAGAAGCCCCGCTGACTTGACTTAGAACCAGGTCAGCGGGGCTTTTTCGTGTTCAGTGTGGATCTTGCCGAAGATCGCTCCAGGGCGGTCCTGTGGACCATTTGTGGACCGGGGGCCGTAAGACGCGGTTAGACGGCGCGCAGTCGTGGTGTCCCGGTGGGTCGTTGGAGGTGCTGGGAGAGCAGCGCGCCCGCGTCGGTGACTGAGCGGCGGTCGGGGTGCAGGTAGCGCTGGGTGGTGGTCAGCGAGCCGTGTCCGGCGATGCGCTGGAGGTGGTGGACCGGGACACCGGCGTCGGCCATCCAGGTCAGGCCGGTGTGGCGCAGGTCGTGGCGGCGAAGGTGTTCGTAGCCGAGTTGGTTGACGACCTCGTCCCAGTGGGTGGCGTCGCGCAGCACGGCGGTGGTGATCCGACCGCCGCGCGGCCCGGTGAACAGCCGGGCGTCGCCGGTCCCGTCGGTCTGGCTGATCCGGCGTTGCACCAGTTCGCGGATCTCTTCGATGATTGGGACCTTGCGGGCGCGCTTGCCCTTGGTGCCCTTGTCGATCAGGCCACCGGGTCCGTTGGTGGTCTGGCGGCGGATGTTCCAGGTCCACTCGGTGGTGTCGACGTCCTTCACGCGGCACCCGGACACCTCGCCGATCCGGGCCGCGGTGCAGGCGGCGAACAACACCACGTCGCGCCACCCCTGGTAGTTGTTGGACGAGCGGGCCACCAGCGCATCGGCCAGGCGGGTCAGCGTGGCCCAGTCCGGCAGCGCGAGAGAGCGCGGGTCGTCCAGCTCGTCCTCGGCGAGGGTGTACTCCCGCTGCCAACCGCTGATCCGCGCCGGGTTGCGGTCGACCAGTCCGTCCCGCAACGCCTGCTCCATGACGCGGACCAGGACGGCGATGCTGTTCTTCACCACCGAACGTCCGCACTCGTCGGCGATCCACCCGTGCACGGCGCGGTCCACCACGCCGTAGGTGATCGCCTGGACCGCGATGTGCCCGATGGTCGGCACGACACGCTTGCGCCAACCTGCCAGGTAGGGGTCCCTGGTCTTGGCCTCCAGCCCTCGCAGCGCCAACTCCATGTTGGCGTTGCCGTAGTCGGTGAGCGTGGTAGCCCCGGCGTCGGGGTCCGTGCCGCCGGCCACGTAGCGCTTCATGGCGTCGATCCAGGCTTGCGCCTGGTCCTCCGTCTCGCACGACTCCGACAGCGAGGGACGCTTGCCGGTCGCCGGGTCGGCCCACCGGATGCGGGCGCGCCATGGCGTCGGGCGGTTGGGCAGGAACTCGATGTCGTCCGACAGCTTCACCCCGAGAGGTGGGCGGCGCTTGCGGCGTTTCGTGCTCATGGTGTCCGTTCGGTCGGGCGCGGTTGACGCGGTTACGCGGTTCGGTGTTGAGCTGGGCTTTTCGATCGGGGCAATCCGCGTAGGTACGCGGTTCGCTCGCGGAAGGTTGGCCGTTCGTGCTGGTCAGCGGGTTTCCGCGTTACCGCGTCAACCGCGTGGCGGTGTCGTGGTGGCGTAGACCTCGGTGGGCCTGCCGCCCTTGCCGCCGGCTGCCGGGCGGGTGGTCCGGGTGACCTGCCCGGCGTCGATGAGCTGTCCGAGCAAGGCGGTGACCTCGTTGGCGTTCTTGTTGCGCTTGAAGAAGTCCGAGCGGACCTCTTCGCGTGTGCGGCCGGTGGTGCCGGCCTCGCTGATCCAGGCCGCGAGGCGGGTCAGGGTCGGGTCGGCGGTGAAGATCGAGCGGGCGGACGCGATCGAGTAGCGGACCAGGGCGGCAGCCGCGGTGAGGTGGTGGGCGTCGATGAGGTCGGTTCCGTCCAGCGCGGCGTGGACACCGGCGATGCGCAGGCAGTTCGGAGCGGTGCGCGAGAGGAACTGCTCGACCGGGCCGCCGTCGCCGTGGTCGATGCCGAACTCGACGTAGAGGCTGCGCCACAGCTGCGCACCGCGTTCGGTGAAGCTGAGCGCGCCGATCTGCGCCCCGTCGCGCAACCGTTCGGCGAACCCGCGCCCGAGGTCGGCGACCAGGGCGGGTGCGGCGCCAGTGGCCAGCGGCAGGAACTTGGAGCGGGCGACCGCGATGGGCAGGAAACGGTTGTAGGTGCCGCCGGCGAGGTCGGAGCTGGACACCTTGGCGCGGAACTCGTCGGGAGTGATGTGGGCCAGCAGGCCGACGTGCGAACTGGGTGCGATGCGGGCGGTGACGTTGAGGGTGGACAGGTCCCCGCCCTCCCACGCTTGGCGCAGGGTGGCGGACAGGGCGTTGCCCTCGCGCTTCATGCGGGACATGACGCCCGCCCACTCGGGTTCGAACACCAGCAGCCGCAGGTCGCCGGGCGGCAGCAGACCGGCACCGGTCGGCTTCCGGCCACGTCCGGTGCCCGCGGCTTCCTCGTCGGGGTCGTTGTCGGCGAACACCGCCGCCAGGCCCTCACCGGAGGTCAGACCGGAGCGGACGTTGGTGCTGGTGAAGTTCGGATCGGTCGTGGCCAGCAGTCGCTTGGGCGTGGACCAGGACGCGCCTTTGCGCCCGCCACCGGTGCGGCCGACGATCAGCGGCCACACCAGCAGCGGGTGCGGGTCGTCACCGGCGCGGATGTGCGGTCGCTGGCCCATGTGCACACCGGCGGCGCAGATGAGCGAGGCGAGGATGCCCACCGGGTCGCCCTCGGTCGAGTCGGCGAGCTGCTTGACGACCTCACCGAGGTAGCACTCGTAGATATCTGGGTCGAGCGGCGGCAACTCCGCGCGGGCACGGGCGACCTCGGCGTGAGCACGTGCCTCGGCCGCGTCCACCTCGGGATCTGGAACGGCGCGCAGCGGCCGAACGGGGATGGTCATGCTGCTTCTCCGGAATCGAACAGCCGCAGCTGCGCGGGGGCCTTGCCGCTGTTCTCGGTGAGCAGGCGGGCGCGCCATTGAAGGGCGTAAGGCAGGCAGTTCGCGCAGTTCTTGCCGCCGCGCGGGTGGACGGTGCCGCAGACCACCCGCTTCTTGCGGCGGGCGTCTTCGGACCAGGCCATAGAGTCGGCGGAGTCCAACAGGTCACCGAACAGCGCCAGTCCCTTGGTCTTGACTCCGAAGCCGTGCAGCCGGTGCAAACCGCGTTCGCGTAGCGCTTGGACGATGACGTGCGCTTCCCTCATCCCTTGCCGACGGCACACGCTCCCCAAGCCCACGAGGGGTTCTTTGGTGAGGTCGATCCCGGCGCGCTCGTACATGTCCACGCAGCGCAAGTACTCAGCGACCTTGTCACCCTGGACGACCTTCAACCAGCGCAGTTCCGGAGCGAGCATCTCCAACTCGACCGCGTTGTCCACGGTTCGCTGCTGGTGTTCAACGACCGACAGTTTGGTGCCGGTGAAGAACAGCCGTCCGGCCCGGCCGCCGGAAATCACGATTGACTCGCACATCCAGTCCTGGATGGCGGCGAACTCCAAGCGCCCGATTTCGTCGCGGTAGCGCCGGACCCGCGCCACGTACTCGCGTGGTGGCACGGTCCACTGCCCGTACTTCTGCAACTGGGTGAACCCTCCGGAGTCCAGCGCCCAAGGCGCAGCTGCGCGGGGCAGCGTCTTGTACGGCCGCAGCCGGGTGTCCGAGACGAACAGTGGCACTCCTGCCGTGGCCAGTGCGCCGGGCTGGTGGAAACCCAGCAGGAACCGTGCCCTCATGCCGCACCTCGTTGCTTCGGCGCAGCCCTGGGCTTGTCGTGACCGGCCTGCAAGCCGCGGGCGATGACGCGGCGGACTTCGCGATCGGTGCATCCGCACTCGCCGCTGATCATGTGGGCGGCGGCTGCGTAGAGGGAGTCTTCGGCTCTAGACGGGGGGAGCAGGCCCCCGGCGACGAGTTGCCCGAGGGCAACGGCGGCGGTGTAGAGCACGATGTTGTGGGCGTTGGGCGTGGCCCTGGCGACCCGGTCAGCCTCGCCTCGCAATGCGGCAGCCATATAGCCGGGCAGCCGGTCCACGGCGATCTGAGCGGGCGCTGTAGTGGCCGTAGGCGGGCGAATGGCGAGGCGCTGGACCAACCAGGTGGGCAGATCGGCCACGGGCAGGTCTTCCACCAGTCGGTAGGGGCCGTCCGGGGTGGTCGAGCCGGGGGCGACGGTGTAGCCGCCGACGGCGCGGGTGTCGATCTTCCAGCCCAGGGCGCGCCCGCGGTTGCCCTGGGTGTTGCCCAGGCGAACACCAGCTGGTGCGCGGAAGTAGAGGTGTCGGCCCCCGCTGGGGGTGTCCACGGTCAGCGTCTCCAGCGGCAGGGGCTGGCCGGCTTCCTCGCAGACCACGGCCAGCATGTCCAGCCCGTCCCGGACCCCCTCTCGTCTAGAGCCGTTCTGGGGCCGGTCGTCGGGGAAGTCGGGCGTGTCCAGGTCGATGACCACCAGCCCGCTTGGTCCGGTGGCCACGCCGACGTTGCAGCCGCTGTAGCGCCGGCTCTCCCAGTACCAGCGGACTTCGCGCGGGTCGTTGGTGGCGCGCTGCTCCCACCCCTGGTGGGTGGTGGCGCAGATGCCGGTGCGGGGGCAGTGGTCTTCGCCGTGGAAGGCGGGTGGCTTCTTGGAGTGCGGGCGCAGGGGGAAGACGTGCCAGCCGCGCGCTACGGCGTCCAGGGCGACGGCGAGCATCGCGTCGCGGTGCCGGTCGGTGGACTGGCCGGTCATGGGTGACCTCCGGTGGTGCTGGGTGTTCCGGGGCTGCGAGGTGTGGTCTGCACTCGCAGCCCCGGAACCGCTTTGGTGACGGTGAGTAGTGGTGAATGGGTGTGCGAGGTCGGGCCGTGCGGTCATGACCTGGTGGTGTCGACGGGGTGGGTGTGCAGGTGTGCCGGTGTCCGGGCCGCACCCGGTGGCGTCGGTTGTCGGCGCTGGTGGCGGGGGTGGGGGCTGCACACCTGCACAGCTGCACAGCTGCACAGCTGGGATGTGTTGCGCCGTATCGGCGCTGGTCAACGGTGGTGCGTCAAAGGTGTGCAGGTGGGTGTGCCGGGGCTGTGCAGGTGTGCAGGTCGGCACACCCCCGGCACACCCTGGGTGTGCCGGTCAGCCAGTGGTGGCCGGTGCCCACGCGGCGACTTCGGCGGGCACCGCGACCTCGCCGCGCCGGATACGCTCCGCAGCCGCTTCGAGGTCGGCACGGGCGTAGCCGCGGTTGCGGTCGGGGCCGACGTAGAAGGCGTTGGGCAGGGCCTGCACACCGATCTGGGGCAGCAGCTTGCCCAGCACGGTCGGGGTGGTGCCGATCTCGGCGGCGAGCACGGCGGTGTGCAACCGGTCGTGGTCGCCGCGCGCGAACACCTCCAGCAGCCCGGCCAGGAGCGGCGGCGGCTGCACCGCCACGGCCGTGCCGACGCCGGGGACGTCGATGGCCGGCCAGGTGGCGGGGTCGAGCGGGTTGAACCCGTCCGCCGCCGGCTGCCCGCCGGTGGTGAACACCGCCGCGCCGGCCTCCAGCTGCGCGAGGTCGAACGGCCCGCTGGTCGACAGTTCGGGGTCGGTGTCGGGGGCGGTGTCCTCCTGGGTGGTGTGGTTGGCGGTCGTCTGGTCGGCGACCAGGTGCGCGGCGCGGTCCCAGCGGGTGGCGTAGTCCTCGCCGGCCAAGCGCGTGCTGACCGGGTCGAGCGCGGGGCGCAGACCCGAGACGACGCGGGCGCCGGTGGCCAGGGCGGTGCCGACGAGCCGGTAGCCCTTGAAGCCCTTGGGCTGCCCGCTGGTGTCCTGCAAGTACAGGCCGCAGCCCTCATAGGGCATGTCCTGCGGATCGGCCTTGCAGTTCCAGCCGAACAGGTAGTTCAGCTCCTCCGCGTCCGACACGCGCATGGAGACCCGGGCACGGGCCTGCTTGCGCACGGCGGTCGAGCCGATCACGTCGGTAGTGGCGGACAGGCCGCAGAACACCAGGTTGACCCCCATGGCGCGGGCGATGCGCTGGATCTCCTCCAGGTCGGCGCGCAGCTTCGGGTACTTGGTGCCGTCGCCCATGATCTCGGCGCACTCGTCCACCACGATGGTGATCTGCGGGATCTCCGGGGACACGGGCAGCTTGTCGGTGCCTGCCTGCTCGCACAGCTGCTGGTACTCGACCTTGCGGCCCTTGGCGATGCGCAGCGCGGCCTCGGTCATCTTCTTGGCCTCCTTGGCCGTGGAAGCCACCCAGTCCACCGCCGGGGCGGGCACCTGGTCGGTGTCGTCGGTCAGCCACGGCCGTACCCAGGGCAGGGCCATGCCGCCGCCGTTGAGGTCGATGTGCCACACCAGGTTGTCTACGCACCGCACGAGCCCGGCGTTGAGCACCTGCAACTCGTTGGTCTTGCCGCCGCCCTTCTGCCCGGTCAGCAGCACGGTGTCGCTGCGCAGCTCCAACGACGCCACGGAGGCGTCGCGGTGCTCGCCGATCGGGATCGGGTTGAGGATCGACAGCGGCGACCAGTCCTCGGGGTAGGGGATGACCTCCTCCCACGCGTCACGGGTGGCCACCCGGAGCAGGGCGGCACGGCGCGAGGCCCCGGGCATGGCCTCCACGGTGCAGCCGTTGGGCAAATCCGCGTCGGCTGCCAGCTGCGCCTGGTGCTTGGCCAGGTCCTTCCACGAGCAGCCACCCGGCGGCAGGTTGATGTCCAGGGTGTAGCCGGTGCCCTGCTCCCACTTGGCCACGCCCATGATCTGCACGTCCTTGATGCCGCACACCCGCTCGATGCGCACCTCCCACTCACCGGCGGTGCGGGCGCGCTGACGGGCGAACACCACCTCGCGCTTGACCTCCTCCCGCTTGACGACGGTGGCGCGCAACAGGGTCGCGGTCACCCCGCCGGTGACCCCGAGCACCGCGAGCGACGAGATCGACCCCACCGACCAGGGCGAGGTCTCCAGCGCCCACACCATCCACCCGCCGCCGGCGGCCCACCCGGCGGCCCGGGCCAGCACGCCGGCGCGGGTGGTGCCGCGACCGGCGGCGGCCACCGCGTGGGCGACCGCGCCGACCGCAGCGGCGCCCAGTGCCCACTCCGGCGGCACCTCCAGCAGGGAACCGACCATGCTGGTGGCCAGTACCCCGCCGGTGGTGTTGACCGTGCCGGTGACGACGTTGTGCTTGCCGGTCCAGTCCAGACCGCCCCGCGTGGTCCTGACGTTCATGGTCGGTTCCCTCCTGGTTTGTCGTTGCGCCGCAACGGTTAGTGGGTCGTGCGAATCAGCGGGCAACGTTCCACAGGTGCTCACCCGGGCGCGGGGCCTGGTGGCGGGACAGGTCGATGGAATGAGCCCGGGAGAACAGGGCCGGCACCTCGTTCGCGGCCGACGCCGCGACACCCAGTGCCTGGTAGACCTCGGCGAGCTTCTCCATCACCACCGGGTGCACCGGGAACTCGGCGCTGCCCTTCTTGACGAACGTGGACAGCGCCAGCGCCAGGTGCCCGATCGCCTCGGGCCACTGCTGGAGGTCCCCGCCGAAGAAGGCCATGGACTCCGGCGTGTAGCGGGCGGCGCGGGCGGCCTGCTCGGCAGCCAGGTCGGACAGGTGGAAACGGGACATGCCGATACCTCCGGTAGTGGTGGGGGTGAGCGACCCCAGCGGGGTCGAGGTGGTGCTGCCAGTCGCGCCGATGGGGACGGGACTGGCGTCGATGGCCGCTCGCCATGCGGGCAGCCGGACGACAACGGGCTTGGGGACGGGCACGGGAATCGGAACCACCAGCACGACCGGGCCGGCGGTGCGCACCTGGTCGGCCACGACGTAGCCGCGGTAAGGGTCGGCGGTACCGAGCGCCAAGCGCTGCTGCGCCTGCCAATGCCGGTCCCACGCGGTGTAGCCGGTGGCCGCGACCCACGCACCGGCAGCCCAGCCGACGGCCCGCACCGCACGCACCGGCGCGAGCGCCGACCGCCGCCCGGCGACCCTGGCCGGGCCGTAGACGATCCGGTAGGTCGCCGCTCCCGCAGCCCTCGGGGTCGGCGCGTCGGTGATGACCTCGCGCACCATTCGGCGGTGGTGGCGACGTGCCCGCTCGGCCTCCCAGTACGCGCGTCGGGCCGTGTCGTGCAGCGCCGCCCGGTCAGCGATCACCTGGCGCAGCACGCTGCGAGCCGCCCGCGACCAGCCCCGTACGGCGCGAGCTGCCCTGCGACCGCCGGACAGGCCGTTGCCGCCAGTCGCGGTACGTGTGCCCAGGGGGCCACGCCCACGTGCCCGAACACGTCCACCGCTGGTACCAGGACGCCGCCGGTTGCCGAAGACGCCGCTATTGGCACCACCAGTACCGCCGGTCGTGCGACGGCGACCGAGCAGCCCTCGACCGCTGGTGCCGCGACCTGCCGTGCCGCCACCGCCGGCACCGCTGCTTGCGGCACGGCCGCGCCCGAACAGCCGGCCTATCGCGCCGCGCCGCCCGCCAGCAGCCCTTTCGGTGCCTCGTGTCCCCGTGGTGGCGCGCGCGCCGGACGCAACGGTGCGCGTCACCGGCTGGGTGCCGCGCCCGGCCCGTTGAGCGTGGGCGGCAGCCGCACGGGCACCGGGAGCGGTTCGGCGGCCCGCCGCAGCGGCCCGCGCCCTGCCGATCAACCCCGACCCGCGACCCGCGCGGGCTCCGCCGCGACCGGCGGTACCCGCCGTACGGGACCCGGCTGCGCGGGACTGCGCAGCACGGGACCGGGCGGCGCGGCGGGCACGCGCCCGCCGGACACCGGCCACGGCGGCGGTCGTGCCGATCACCGCCCCGGTGGTCACCAGTCCCGGTATGCCACCGACGTTGGCGGCGGTACTGCCCACGATGGTCGCCAGTTCCGTTGCCGTCACAGCCGCGGGTACGCCGGGCACCACCAACGGCGCGGGCTTGGGCGGGGCACCGACCGCGCCGGGCGAGGCAGGTCGCCCGGGGCCGCTCGGCGGCACGGGGCCAGTACCGGCCGGCCCCGGCGGTACCGATTGGGCGGCCCTGCCAGTACCGGTACCCGCCGGGGCACCGGCCTGTACCACGTTGATCACCTGGGTATCGGTCGCCCGGGGATCGATGGTCTGCGTCATGGTCGTCACCTCCTCTCCTGTCGTGGGAACCGCTGTTCGCTCACCGGTGCGCGGCGTGGCGGGCGCGGATGCGGGCGGACTGCTGGATGTGGCCGGTGTCGCGGGCCAGGTGCACCCAGCCGCGGGCGGTCGCCACGGCCTCCTCGGCCCGGTGGGTGAAGAGGGTGTCCTCGCAGTAGCTGGACGCCCACGCCAGCCGCTCGGCGGCGGGGGCGAGGTCGGCGGGGGCGTCGGTGTCGTCGTACTCGTGGGCCAGCGTCGCCATGCGCCGGTAGAGGTCGGCGATCTCGCGGTAGACCTTCGCGTGGCTGCCCGAGTGGGAGCAGTCGTTCGCCCTGGTCAAAGCGGCACGGGCAGCCGTGAGCCACTGCATGGGCAGGTCGGCCTCGTGGTGGTCGTCGGTGTGCACGGTGGTTCTCCTCTCGGATCAGGCGGCGGGGTGGGAGAGCAGGTGGGCCAGCACGTCCCGGCGCAGCGCCACGGCGCGGTTGCGGCCGATGCCCAGGGCCTGGATGTCGTCCACCCGGACGTGGCTGCCGTGCTGGGCGTGGTAGTCCCGCGCCGTGCGGCAGGCGCGCTCCCACAGCTCGTCGCCCCACACCACGCGCGGCATGCGGTCGGTGGTCGGGTCCGGCCAAGCCGTCGGCTGTGAACCGTCCGTGCCGTCCCTGTCGGTACCGGCCGGTGCCGCGTCGTTCTGGTCGGTACTGGTGGGCCGGTACTGCTCGGCAGCCGGTCGTGCCGTAGCGGTGTCGGCTGGTTCACCATCCGAGGTGTTCTCGGGAGTGGCGGTACCGGCGGCCAGAGCGGCGGGCTGGTCGGTACCGGACGGGTCGGTACTCGTCCGCACCGCGTCGTGGTGCCGTTCTGCGGAGTACCGCACGGGCGTCGGCTGCCGGTGCTCGACCGGTGCGGCCGACACCTCGTCGGCCGGGAGGGTCATGGACAGCGACACCAGGTGCGACAGCAGCGCGGCCAGCAGTACCGGTCCGGCACCGACCGCCACCGCCGCGCCCAACGGCAGGGCGGGCACGGTGTGCCCGTCGACCAGCACCGGCCGCCCCTGCTGGTCGAGCAGGACGCTGGTGACCGAGTGCCAGGTGCTCAACCCCAGCTCCATACCGCCGGCGAACACCAGCACCGCCCACGCCCACCGCCGCACCGGGCCGGTGCCGTCGATGACGTAGTTCAGCGCCACCAGCGTGGACACCGCGAACACCAGCGCCATGACCACGCCGAACCCGACGCCCAGCAGCGGGGCGACCGCGCTGACCTCGCCGCGTACGGTCAACGCCAGCGCGCCGATCATCACCGCGAACAGCGCGACCTTGCGCCAGTCCCGTCGCCCGATCACCGCTGCGCCTCGCCCACGACCTGGCCGGCGACCGTGACGCCATCGAACTCGTCCTCGTCCCGCCGGACGCGGCGGGCCTCACGAGCCGCGGCGCGCATCTCTGAGCGGGCCACTGCCCGCGTCGCGACCATCCGCACCACACCGCCGTGCGAGGCACGAGCCGCCCACCGCACGCACGCCAGGTAGAACAGCGCCGCCAGCACCGCGATCACGGTCCAGCCGACCGGCGCCAGCCACCACATCACCGCCACGACGGCCACCGGGAGGACCACCAGCTGCACCAGGCCCAGCGCGATCCACAGCGGGAGCGTCAACATCCGTCCGATCGTCATGACCAGTCGCCTCCGTCGTCGAAGTTGTCCTCGTCCTCCTCCACGCCCGGCGCGGTGCCCCACACGTCGATCACACCGTCGCCCTCACACACGGCGCAGTCGTCGGTGCCGTCGGAGTTCAGACCCGAGCCGCCGCAGAACTCGCAGTCCTCCGTCCGGCCCTCCGTGGCGTCGGGGTCGGTCCAGATCGAGCCGCGGGTCTTACAGGTCTCGCAGTCGATGTAGGCGTTCTCGTCCCACAACTGGCCGCTGCCACGGCAGTCCGGGCAGGGGATCAACTCGAAGTCGTTCACGAGCGGCCCTCCTCACCGACGGGGCGCAGGTCCCGGCCACCGGCGCGCAGGTGTTCCCAGGTTCGGCCCCGCTCACTGGACGGCGGGGAGCCGTCGCCCATGCGCGTGGGGTAGACCAGCCCGAACGGGACGGGCTGGTCGAACTCGTCACCGCTGCGCACGTCGACCAGGTCGCGGTGGTGCCGGCTCACGACGCCACCCCCGTGTGGCTGAGGGGCTTGGGGGCGGACATGCTGATGGCCTCCTGTCCCGTCCTCTGGACGGTGTTCGGGTGGGCCGGACCGGCGGCGGCTTCTTGGCGGGAGTAGGCCGCCGGTCCGGGCATGGTCGGCGCGGCGTCGTCGCGCACGCCGTACTGCCGGTGCTCGCACCGGGTGCACCAGGCGAATTGCCGCACGCACCGTCCGGTGTGGTCGGTCGGGTGACCGGACACATCCGGCTTGCACATGCAGTCCCACCAGGTGCCCGGCGCGTGTCCCTCGCGGACGCACGCCATCGCGGCGGCGCACTGGTGGCAGGTCAGCTTGTGCCCCGGCGTGATCTGCCACCCGGCGTTCGTCAGCCAGTGCAGCGCCGCAGACTCGTCGGCGAACACCGGCTGGGTGCCGGTCTCGTCGTCCTCGCCGTCGTGACCGCACAGATCGCAGGTCACAACAACCACAAGAGTGGTGCTCAACATCAGGCCGCGCTCCCCTCGAACTCCTCGGCGGTGTCGGCGGCGAAGCAGTCCGCGCACTGCTTGCGCGGTCCCCGGACCATGTGGTCCACGTGGCCCAGGTGGTCCTGGCAGAAGCGGCGGGCGCGCATCGCCGCGTGGTGCGACCGCCACATGCCCGGCGTCATGGCCCGGACCGGCACCGCGACTTCTTCGCGCCACAGCTCGCACACCTCTTCGGTGCGCGCCGGGATGCGGTGCCGGAACACCAACAGCGCATCCGGGTCGGCGGTACCGGGCTGCAACCCCTTGGCGCGCAACTGCTTGCGGGTGTAGAGCCCGGCGGGCACCGCGCCCGGACGGCCGCGCCACCCGAACACCGGCAACCCGTCCCGGAGACCGCGACTGACCACCGCCATCCCGTTCCACGGCAGCACCACCGTGCGGAACTCGACCCGCGACCGGCGCCCCATCACGCCACCGCCGCGAGAACACCCAGCAGGTCCACCGTGGCCACGTACACCGGGTCGGTGTCGCGGTGCAGGCCGATCTTCAACAGCTCAGCGGCGCGCTCGATGTCGCCGCCGGTCAGGTGGTCCCACGCCTCCACACGGGCGGTCCCCGCCGACGTGGACACCTCTCCCACCGCCACCACTCGCACGTGCCCGTTGACCGGGTGCAGCTGGACGTGGTCGAAGCCCAGCACCAGCGCGGCCCGCGCTACCGCTTCCAACACGGCTTCACCCGTGGGCCGGTAACCGATCTGCAACGACACGTGGGCACCGGTGAGGAAATTGCCCGTACCACCGCGAACGTCCACCGCCCACACCGTCAGCGCATCGCCGTGCTCGGCCAACACCTCTGCGGCCACCGCGGCTGCCCTCGCCAACTCGGTCATCACGCCACCTCGCCCACGTGCACCACGGCGGCGGCCGGCTTGCGGCGCTGCCGGATCAGCTCCCGACGCTCCCCGGCGGTCATCCCGCCGCGCACGCCGTGCTGGTCGTAGATCGACCGCGCCAACTCCGACTCCAGGCACTCGACCCGGATCGGGCAGCCGGAGCACACCGCCTTCGCCGTCTGCTCCCGGAAAGCGGCTTGGTCCCGCGGCTCCCGCAGGTGCGGGGGCAGGTCGTTGGACGGGCCGAACCACAACTCCAAGTCCGTGTCCAGGCACGACCTGTCGGCCCAGCCGTCGAGCTTCTTGAGCGTGCTCTCGTTCATCACGCCACCACCGACATCTGCGTCGCCGGGGCCGACTGCTCGCACGCCTTCACGTAGTCCGCGATCGCGTCCTCCGGGATGCGCAACGCGCCCTTCCCGGACCCGAACTTCAGCGACCGCAGAGCACCGGACTCGATGGCCCGGTAGATCGTCGCGGGGGACACGTCCAGCAAGTCGGCCACCGCCTTCACCCGGAACATCCGGGGCGTGTTCGTCTCCACGTAGTGCTCCTGTCTGTGATCCCTGAGAGATGAGCAACTAGTGCTAGTGCTGAGATTAGTACTGAAACTAGCAGTGTCAACACATGGGAGGGGTCGTGGAGGGGGCGAGCGATCTGTAAGCGCTAATGTTGGTGCTGAAAACAGCAGCTCAGGAGGGTCTGTGGCCAAGGATTGGGCAGCCGTCGCAACGGCCATCACCACCCGTATGGCGGAACTGGACATGAAGCAGGCCGAGCTGAAGGCGAGGTCTGGCCTGTCGTTGCAGACCGTCCGGGAGATCCAGCAGAACCTCCAGCCGCGGGATCGCAGCAAGCGGACGCTGGCAGCGCTGTCGGAAGCGCTCGGGTGGCCTCGCGACCACCTGTGGTTCGTGCTCGAAGGGCACGACCCGGACGATCCGGATGCCGACGACCCCGTGCTGAAGCAGCTGGCGGAGTTGCGAGAACAGGTCAACTCGATTACCGCCCGGCTCGAAGCGATCGAGCGGCGGCAAGCTGACGACGACGCGCGATCATGAGCTTGCCTATGGCAGCCGAGAGCGCGTCGGCGCTGGCCTGAAGATCTTTCAGGGCTGTGCTCTTAGTCATGGAACGAGCACACCAAGTAGTCAACGGTCGATCGACCACGACGAATACCCGGCTTGAGACCAGACGGGGGACATTGAGGGGACATTGCGGGCTCAGGGCCGTTCAAGGTCCTAACGTGACTGCATGGTCGTGTCCCCTGAAGCCCGAACCCCGAACGTCGCGCTCATCTCCCTGCGGGAAGACGCCGGCCTCTCCCAAGAGGACCTGGCCCGCGAGCTGAACGACCTGGCGGCGCGCAAGCACGGCAAGCACCCCAACCTCACCAAGAAGACGGTGGGGCGATGGGAGCGCGGCGAAGTCGACTGGCCACAGCCGTTCTACCGCCGGCTTCTCGCTGAGCACTTCGATCGTGCGGTGGACGAACTCGGCTTCCGCCGACCTCAACGGGCGTCCACGCCCGCGGTGACGACGAGCGATGAGCTGCTGACGCTCGTAGCTGCGCCGGGCGCCCTCGACCCAAGGGTCGAGCAGGACCAGAAGCGCTGGAAGGACGCTCGGCAACTGCTGGGTGGGCACCGTCGCGCCTTGGCGGTCGCGGCGCAGCAGCTGTACCCCGACGGCCAGGTGCCGGGCCTGGAGGGAACGGGGGTCATCGCGCACCCATCCTGGATCCCGCCGAAGCCCGTACCACTCAACAAGGTTGTGCTGGACCTCGACACCCACTCGGACGCGCCGGCCATCAACGGTTCCGAGACCGAGAGCGCCCAGGTCCGCCCGCTTGCGTCGACCGAGCAGCGCTACCGGCGCTACAGCCACGCCATCCGAGACCTGGCGTCCCCGCGGCTGTTCGAGAACCGGCTCTGTTTCCGACTGGTCGGCATGGACTGGACGCTGCCGGTCATCCAGTTCCAGTTCGGAGTCATGGGCTTCTTCGACTCCATGGACACCAACGAAGCGCTGGCGCACGAGATGGCGATGCACCACCTCTCACGCGACCAACACGGCGACGTAACACTGACCCGCCCGTCGTGGCGGCGACTCGCCTTCCGCAAGCTGATCGGAGACCCGTTCGACCTCACCCGCCGTCCGCTCATGGGCGCGATCGGGACGCTGACCATCAGGGCGGGGGAGAGCCCCAGCATGATCCTGCACCAACGTGACGGCGGGCGCGTCGCTGGTGGCGGCAGCATGGCTCACCTGCTTCCGGCGGGAATTTTCCAGCCGTCAAGCGTGCTTCCCGAATCGGTGGCGAACGACTTCTCAATCTGGCGCAACATCCAGCGCGAATTCGCGGAAGAGCTTCTCGGGCATGCCGAATACGACGGCAGCGGGCAGCCCATCGACTATGAGCGCGTTGAGCCCTTCGCCTCGCTTGACCGTGCACTGGGGGATGGTTGTATCCGCGTATACTGCTTGGGTATGACGCTGGATGCGCTCACGCTGTCCGGCGACCTTCTTACGGTCGCAGTGATTGAGCCGGACACCTATGACGAGATGTTCAGGGACGCAGTGGACAGCAACGATGAGGGGACTATCCCCGCCAAGGCATTGCCGTTCGAAGGCAACACGATCGAGCGACTACGTCAGTCAGGGCACCTGTCTCCAGGTGCATCCGCTGCGATCCATCTTGCATGGTCGCACCGTGGTGAGATTCTGCACGGAACCAGGATGTGAGGTAGGGGCACGTGAGTTCACGGGATCTTGATACATACGAGGATGAGCTTGAGCAGTTCCGGCGAGAGATCAAAGACAAGGCGAGGCTACTTGATGAAACCAGCTACAAAGGGCCGGTCTGGTTAAGGCTTCAGGCGGAGATCGACCGGCTCACGGAGGAGATGTTGGAGTATGAGGCGAACATCCCGGAGCTTCAGAGAGCCGATCGTGACGAGACTCGACAGTTGCGGAAGTTTTCCGCCGCGCTTTTACTGGCCTCAACCTTGATTCTCGCATCCGTTATTCTCGGCTGGTTCTCACCATGGTGGTTGATCGGCGTGGGAGTACTGGCATTTCTAGGAACCGGAGGCTTATTGCCTGGCTAGGGAACTCTTGTTCGGGAATTTTATGACGCAAGTAGTGTGCCTTCGTTGTCGTTGTTTGCGGCGGTGGCGCGATCCGTATCTTCTGGAAAGTTGATAAAGGTTTCTAATGGCTTGGGAATGGGTTCCTCCTGTAGCAACTTTTGCTACGGGACTTACGGGTATGTACTTCACATACCGCACCGCCAAAAGTCAGCAGGGTGCCCAATTGGCAACATTGACAAAGCAGCTTCAAGGACAGCGAGAGGCTGAATTCGTCAAGGAAAAGCGTCAGGTTTACTCTGATTTCGTTGGTACGGTTGAAGCTGCGGTAATGGTGGGGCATATAGTTAAAAGTGTCCGCAGGAAAACTGAGGCGGCAGTGCTGGGAGTGTATCAAAGTCAGAATTCTGTTCGAACTGTGGAAAGTTTTGAAGAACTTCCCTTTGAGGTTAAAACAAGGCATAATGCAACTTTGAGGGAGTCGGTCGAAGGAATTTTCGGGTTGCAGAAATACTCGAATTTTTCGCCCACGTCTCTTGATGATTTGCTCTCCAGGGCGACCAAGGTTCAGATGATTGGGGACAAGGAAGTCTCGATATTGACCGGTGCGCTAATGGCGAAGGTTATTAATTACCTCAAGTTGGACAAATTTAGCGAATCTGATTTTGCTTCTATTCGCGGTGATTTGAGGGCTCTTGTGGATTCAATGCGGAAGGATCTCGGCATTGGGGATGGGTTGTCGTATCATGCCATGCTAACGCTTGATTCGGATACCGAAAAGACTGTGCAAGATATTGCCGACGCAAGCCTTGGTGTCGATTCGAGTGCAGGTAAAGAGTGAAGTGCTAGGCTTCGTTCGATTTCAGTTGTAGGGTTGGCTTTTCGTGTAACCTTACGTCTCTGTCGAAGTGAACTTATTGGATACTCCATGCTCTCCTGCTTCGCTTGGCGGTCCATCAAGTAGCGTGGCGCTGTGGACCATGTGTGGACCAGAAAGCCAGCAACGGCAGCAATACCTGAGGTGGTAGTTCTCGTGAGCCGATAGTGGAGACAGTGTTTTCCCTGCCGGGCGATTACCTGGACGTCCTGGGGGTCAAGGGGTCGCAGGTTCAAATCCTGTCGTCCCGACGGTCTGAAGAAGCCCGCTCGATCTGGGTATAACACCAGGTCAGCGGGCTTTTTCGTACGCTCGGTCCGATCTTGGAGCGACCGTCCACAGTAGTCTGTACTGGTCGGTAACCGCGTGTTTGGGAGGATTCTGGGAGGATCGGGTTGCGCGGGGCGAAATGGGGTCGCGTTGGCTAAAGCGAATTGTGTCCTCCGTTCGGGTGTTCTTCCTGGTGGTGATCGACGCGCGCTGCGGCGTTGTCCAGGTGGTCGTAGCTGGTGATCTCATAGATCGTGCACGCTGGCACCTGGTGCGCTGGGCCGTGCTGGTGGTGACAACGCAGGCGGTCTTCGCGGCGGTCGTTTGGGATGGTGCTCCCGGGGCATGTCCGGTCGCGGGACCGGGTTGGGCCAGGCAGGCTCCGTCGGTGAGTCGTAACGCTCCAAGGTCATCGTCGTGTCGATCGGTGGATGTGAGGGAGTCGGCAGTAGCTGCGCAGGTTCGAATCCCCGGCAGGGCTCGAGCCTGCGCAGTCGGCGATCATGCGTCTGACGTGTGGATTTGGGCGGAAAGGTCGTGTGCCGGTTCGTGTCTACAGGGTCGAATCGGCACCTCCGTAATGCCACGTCTTCGTCGGGCCGCTCAGGCTCCGAGTGCGTTCTACGTCAGGTTCGGATCGGAGCCTCCAGGTCCGAAGTTCATCGGTCGAGTGTGGTGTTGATGTGGGCGGTCTGGATCAGCACTGGTTTGCGGCCTTTGCGGACCAGGGTGCCGCGACCCGGTGGTTGCGGGGCCAGGTATGTGCCGGGCCAGATCGGGCCCTCCTGGCGTTCTCCGGACAGCAGGAGGCCGGCGCAGCCGACTTCTTTCATGCGGGTGAGCAGTGGTTCGTGCAGGGCTCGGTTGGCGCCGCCGCTGCGGCGGGCCAGGACGAGGTGGAAGCCGAGGTCGCGGGACTGGGGGAGGAATTCGATCAGTGGGGCGAGGGGGCCTGGGCCTCCGGTGGTGGAGGCCAGGTCGTAGTCGTCGCAGAGCACCACGATCTCCGGCCCCTTCCACCACGACCGGTCGCGGAGTTCGGCCGGCGTGACGGTATCGGAGGGCAGTCGGCCGCGGAGTTCCTGCGCCAGGGTCGCTGCCAGGGCGGCGACGACTTGTGTGGTGGGTGCGTAGGCGCCTCGGTAGTCCTCGGGTACGACGTCGAGCAGGGTGCGGCGGACGTCCATGACGGCGAAGACGAGTTGGTCGTCGGTGAATCGGCTGGTGAGGTCGTGGACCAGCAGCCGCAGCAGGTTGGTCTTGCCCGAGCCCGTGTCACCGAGGACGAGCAGGTGCTGATCGTCACCGAACAGGTCCACGAAGGTAGTGCGGAGCTCGGCTTCGTCGACCCCCAGGCGTGCTCTGCGTTCGTGTCGGGAGACCTCTGGCAGTTGGTCGAGGGTCACGAGTGTGGGCAGCATGCGCAATTCGGGGACACGTGGTCCGGTCCACGCGTGGGCGATGTGGCGGACGGCGTCGTCCAGTGCGGCCTGTGTGGTGGCGGGGCTGTCGATGCCGTCGAGGCGGGGGAGGGCGATCTGACCGATGAGTTTGTCGGTGGTGAGGCAGCGGCCTCTGGTGTCGGCGGTGCGGACGTTGTCGGCGGCTTTGCGTTCGATGGAGGAGTCGAGCGGGTCGTTGAGGGCGATTTCGATCTTGGAGCCGATGGTGGCCTGGAGTTGCATGCGCAGGTCTGCCCAGCGGCCGGTGGTGAGGACCAGGTGCACGCCGTAGCCGAGGCCGCGGGCGGCGATGTCGTGCACGAGGTCGGCGAGGTCCTCGTAGTCGTTCTTGAGGACCGGGTAGTTGTCGATGATCAGCACGATGTCGGCGGCGGCGAGCTGGGGCAGTCGTCCGGTGCGGTGCAGGTGGCGCATGGCGTCGGCGGAGTCGATGCCGTGTTCGGCGAACAGGCGTTCGCGTTCGTCGAGTTGGGTGACGACTTCGGTGACGGTGCGGCGGACCCGGTCGGTGTCCAGGCGTCCGGCGACCCCGGCGACGTGCGGCAACCCGGTCAGCTGTCCGAGGGTGCCACCGCTGAGGTCCACGCAGTAGAAGGCGAGGTCGTGCGGGGTGTGGGTGATCGCCGCACCGAGCACGAGGGTGCGTAGCAGCGTCGACTTGCCGGTCTGCGGCGCCCCCATCACGCACAGGTGCCCGCCCGCGCCGGACAGGTCGACGGTGAGGGTCTCCTGGGTCTGGTCGGCGGGTCGGTCGAGCAGACCCAGGGGGATGACCAGCCCGCCGCGGGCGGTGGTGTCGAGCACGGTCAACCCGTAGGCGTCCTGTTCGGTGAGTTCACCGGTGACGGCGTCGAGCGGGAGGGAGGTGGGCAGTGGGGGTAGCCAGATGCGGTGGGCCTGGTTGCCGTGTTTGCCCAGCCGCTGCACGACGACGTCGAGCGTGCTGAGCTGTTCCACGGGCTCGTCTTCGACACCGGTCGGTTCCGGCGGGGTGGTGCGTTCGAGCCACGCCTTGGTCTCGTTGTAGAGCGGGAACGGCACCGGGGTCGGCGGGGCTTCCACGATCTCGTGCCCGGCGGGCGGTCGGTACGGGCCGGAGACGTAGGCGGCCTTGAAGCGGTCGAACACGGTGGTGTCGAACTTGAGGTAGCCCGAACCCGGCAGCGGGGGCAGGTGATAAGCGTCAGGGCGGCCGAGCACGGTGCGCGATTCCTGCTCGTTGAACGTCTTCAAGCCGATCCGGTAGGACAGGAACGACTCCAGGCCGCGCAGCTTGCCCTCCTCCAGCCGCTGGGACGCCAGCAGCAGGTGCACGCCGATGGAGCGGCCGATCCGGCCGATGGCGATGAACAGTTCGATGAAGTCGGGCTTGGCGGTGAGCAGTTCGCCGAACTCGTCGATCACCACTAGCAGGTTCGGCAACGGCGCCAGCGGCTCACCGGCGTCCCGGCGGCGGTTGTACTCGGTGACGTTGGGCAGGTTGCCCGCAGCCAGCAGGATCTCCTGCCTCCGCTTCATCTCACCCTGCAACGCCTCGCGCAACCGGTCCACCAGACCGGTGTCGTCGGAGAGGTTGGAGATCATCGCCGAGGTGTGCGGCAGCGGCCCCATGCCCGCGAACGTCGCACCGCCCTTGTAATCGACCAGCACGAGCGCCAGCCGCTCCGGAGGATGCGTCATGGCCAACGTGAGCACCAGCGTGCGCAACACCTCGGACTTGCCCGAACCGGTCGCGCCGACGCACAACCCGTGCGGCCCCATCCCGTGCTGAGCGGCCTCCTTGACGTCGAGCACGACCCGCTGCCCGGTCGGGCCTACGGCGAACGGAGCGGTCAGGAAGTCCGCCAACGGACGCGGCGCCCACAGCGTGTCGATGTCGTAACTCGCCTCGTCGGCGATGTCGAGCAGGCCCCGCAAGTCGACGGTCGCCTCCAGCGGCGCGTCATCGTTCTTATCCGGCACCAGGCGCAACGGCGAGATGTGCCGCACCAACGTCTCCACTTGAGCGACCGTCACCACGTCGGCACGCCCTCGCGGAGCGCCCCGCATCCGCCGGGCCACCGCGGCGGCCTCGTCGTCTCCTGCGGCCGCCTTGCGCAGGTCTTCGACCAGCACGTCGCCGCCGTCACAGGTAACCCGCACGTCGACGTGCGACGGCTCGGCGGCGCGGTGCGGCACCAGCACGACCGTGCAGACACCGAGATCCCGGCCGGAGGTGTCCGGGGCAAGGTCGCCCAGTAGGTCGACCTTGCCGACCGACACCTGGTCGACCACCAGCACCAGCCGCCCGCCGCGGACCCGTGCCCCGGCCTTGCCGCCGAAGCGCTGCATCTTGGCCAGCTCTTCGACCCGGCGGGAGAGCTCCCGGTTCAGCAAGGCGGCGAAGGACACCCGATCCGCCGCTACCAGCCGGCTGGGCGCGGGGCCGTCGTACGAGTCGGGGTCAAGGGAGTGCGGCAGCCACTTGACCCAGTCGAACTCCGGTGCCGCTGTGCGCCCGAGGCACCAGGCGACGCGCACGTCATCCGGCGCATGCAAGGCGGCGACCTGGGACACGATCGCCCGCAGCGCGTTGCGCGCCTCACCGGGCGGTCCGACCACTGACACCACACCGTCCAACGGCACGGCCACCGGCATGTCCTCCAGCACACGGTCGCGCTCCACCAGCAGCGTCGCCGCGGCCTGGGTGATGGGGTCCAGCTCCACGAGCGGGTTGTCGGTCAACGGCAGCGTGACGCGCCGCCACAGCTGCTCCTGCCCTAGGCCGACCCGGGTCACCAGGAAGTCCGGATCGGACAGGCGGCGCTCCCACAAGCGGTGCGGATCGTCGACCAGGTGCACCAAGCCTGCGGGGTCGGGGTGCCGGTGCAACGCCGTGACCCGCTGCTCGCGCCGTGACTCCCGCAGGACCTCCTGCTTCTCGTCCAGGTAGTCCAGGTAACGGCGGCGCTGCGTCGCGAACCGCCGCGCCGAGCCCGTCCGCTGCGCCACGAACATCACCACGCCGCCGATGACGGTCACGGCGAGCATGACCGTCCCGGCGACCAGCATGATGGGGTTGCCGTAGGACACGAACATCAACAGTGACCCGCCACCGCCCAGAATCGGCAGCACAACCTGCATCGAGTGCGCAAGCCCACCACCGCTGTCAGGCACGGTGGGCGGGGCCACGAGTTCGATCGACGTCAGATCCAGCTGAGGCGGCTGCTGCCGCGCGGGCCGGTGCACAACCCGCTGCGCCATACCGCTCCCTTCCCCGCCGAACCGCGTACCGGCGATTACTCCCAGCGTCTACATTATTGCGATCCGCTACCAGCGAGACAGGAAGTGGCACAGCGATGCCCACTCGTTTCACAAGGGTGACCGTGATGGCCGACGGCCGCCAAGCCGACGTCAGCCTGCCCGCGCAACAACCCGTCGTCACCCTCATCCCGCAGCTTCGCGCGCTGCTATCGCTGAAAGCCGAACCCCCCGGCGGTCCCTGGACCCTCTCCACAACCGCCCACGGGATCCTCAATCCCGAGCGCAGCTTGGACGACGCTGGCATCATCGACGCAGCCGTCGTCCACCTTACGCCGCCGCAAGAAGCGCCGGAGCCGCCGTTCGTGGAAGACGTGGTTGACGAGGCCGCCGCTCGCCTGGACGGCGCCCGCACAGTCGGTGAAGGGCTGGAGTGGGTAGGTGATGCACGGGTTGCGGGCATGAGTGCGTTGGCCGCTGCGGTGTTGGTGTTCTCGGCGTTGCTCTGCACGACCGTGGCGGACAGCGGTCCACTCGTGTTCGCCGTACTGATCATCCTGGGTGTCGTGACGACCGGACTCACCAGGTTGCTGCCTAGACGAGGAGGGATGTTCACAGCTCTTGCTGGCGTTCCGGTGTGGGCGCTGGCGGGCTGGTGCGGCTCGATGAACTGGGGATACGACCCGGTGGTGACCGTCGCGGTGTCGACCGTGGGTGTGGGTATCGCCTTCCTGCCATTCACGCTGCTCGGAGGTCGGTACCTAGCGGTGGGCATCGCCGGTGGTGTGCTCGGTTCCTCCTCGTTGCTCGTCGTGATCCTCGTCGTGGTCGGCCTGCCGTTGGACCGCACCATTGCCGTGACGACGGTGCTCTTGCTCGTCGTTATCGGCTTGGCACCGCAATTCGCGGTCGCGAACTCCGGCTTGGTGGACCTGATCCGAGCCGAGGAGCGAGCGGAGCAGGTGAGACGCGCGGGCCTGACTCGTTCGGTAGCCGTTGGACAGTCGCTCGTGAGCGGAATCGCCGCGGGTACGGCCGTCGCCGCGAGTGTGGCAGTCGCCGTGCTTCTCCTCCAGCCTGGTGTACCTGCTCCGGCGCTCGGTGCCACGACGGCGCTCATCTTCGCGCTGAGGTCACGTGCTTTCACCAGGGCCGAGCACGTCTTCCCGATACTGGTCGTCGCGACCACCGGCCTAGCCACCGCTGCCGCGGTCACGCCTCCCCGGCTCGGTTTGGCCGCTGTCGGCGGCACCTTTCTGACGACTGGACTGCTGGTGGCGGCCGTCGTGGCGATCCTCGCTCTGAGCGCCATCCGTCTCGGCGACATCACCGCCGTGCGTCTGAGCCGGATGGCTAACGCCCTGGAAACCATCGCCATGATTCTGCTGGTTCCACTCGTGTTCCTGGTGTTCGACGCGTATGACTTCGCGCGCAGACTGGTGGCATGCTGCTGAACCACAGGCATCTGAGAGCGGAGAGGTGTACCCGATCTCGGCCCGGACGACACCTCCGTGTCGGCACCGGTCGGTCATGGGGTGGGATTGGGTCGGTCCGATGGGTCGGTACTGTCTGGGAGTTGCGGCGTCGCGTTGCCGCCCGGCTCGACGCCGTCATGTGGGGAGTCGACCTCATGTCCCAAGACCCCCACCGTCGGGGCTGACCCGGAGGACTTCTCCGGAATAGATGTCTCCGTGCCGGTGAACGGGCCGAGCGGGTCCGGCGTTCGAGCATGAATCGCTCGGTGAGCTGCGGGCAGTCGTTGCTCTGCGGGCCAATCGCTGGCATCGCGGTCGTCGCAGTGGCGAAGGCCATCGTCCTCTTGCTGAGCCCCGGCGCACCCGCTGCGTTGCTCGGAGCGGCGGTCGCGCTCATCGTCGGGCTGAGGTCGTGCTTGTTCACCGTGTCGAACATGTCTGGTCTCATTGGCCGTCGCGGCGACTGGCCTCGTAACGGCGTCAACCGCGCCCCGGTGGCTGGATACGACCACCGCAGGTGCTCCACTGCTGACCACGAGGCTCCTGTTGCTCGCCTTCCTGGTGATGTCCGCGCAGAGTATGGCCAGTCCCGACGACGTCACCGTCGCGCGCGTTCGCGGGGTGGCCAATACCGCGATGGTTCTGGCCGGCCCACTGGTGCTGCGAGTGTCAACGCCTGCGACCTCGTGCGCGGACTGGCGTCGCAAATGTAGAGAGAATACCGGTCTTAAAGTCACTCCTTGGCCCAGTAAACAACTCGGTAGCGTTTTTCTTTCCAGTCTTCCCCTGGAGGGCCGACATGTACTTCCGCCGACAGGGCAGGGGCGTCCATGTCGTATTGAGCGTCGAGTTCGAGGAGCATGTCCTCGATCTCCTCTTCGGTATCGGCTGTTATTTCTCTGAGTGCGAAGTGCACTGTGATATTGTCTGGAGAAGTATCCAAAAAGATCGCTATCATATTTCTCGAAATGAGCCCGGCGAACGCCTGTACTGCGTACAGTACCGCCCAGTTCTCTTGGTTCAATCGATCGTCGTGGGTCATTACGGCCCTGCTATCGGACTGGCTGGAACGACACTGGGGCTGGAACTCCCCTTGATCAGGAAGATGTTGGTGGGCTGATTGATAAACCCCTTGGCTACGTTATTATTGAAACCCGTTATGCTGTCATACCTGACTTGGACCGATCCACTTCTAGATATTCCCATAACCGTGGCCTCGCCGGAGTGAAATGCGTTCAGCACTGCTTGGGCTTCCTCGGGTGAGTTGAAGTATCCTCCGTGCCTGTAGCCTGGTCCTGCGAGGTGGCGCGCCTGCTTTTGAGGACTTATTTTGGTCGAGATCGACTGTCGATCGATAATCGCTCCGCGAGAGTCCGCGATGAAGCGTGGCGGACCGCTTGGGCAGGGTGCCAACCCGAGTGGGTCAATCCAGAAAGTGGGATTAGTAACGTAGGCGTGCGGATCTGGCGAGGCGGCGAGCCCCAGCGGGTCCGGAGACGTGTATCGATTTGTATCTGGATCGTAGAAGCGGTGGTAATTGTAGTTGAGACGACTCTCCTCATCGAAATATTGGCCAGGAAACCGTAGTGGCGTATGTGTGATTGTATTGCTGCCTGACGCTTCCGCTCCCCACAGAGAAGCGCGTTGGTGCCATACCACTTGGCCATTGGCGCCCACCAGTTCGTGAGGTGTGCCGATGAGATCGGTAACGATGCCATGGAACTGCTCGTCCACCCACTCCTGCGGGGCGTCGCGCAACGACCTGCGTTCGGCCTGACTGACCGGGCGAAAGGTGCCCGGTTCCCAGTCCCAGGTGGTCGTGAGGCCCGTGGAGTCGGTCTGCTCCGCCAGCACCGCGTGGTCCCAGGCGAAGTCGATCCGTTCTACGACGTCGTCGCCAGCGTTCAGACGTTCCTTGGCGACGCGCCGTCCGAGTGGGTCGTAGCGGTACTGCCAGCGTTCGCCTTCCGGGGCCGTCACACTGACGAGGCGGTCGTCGGCGTTCCATGTGTAGCGCCACGTCAGCGGCTTGGCGGATAGGCGCTTGTGCTGGCGCAGGACGACCCGCCCTTGAGCGTCGTGTCGGTACCGGACGTTGCCCGCGCGCTGAACCAGAGTGCCGCTGTACTCGTGCTTGCCGAGTGCGTCGGTCGAGTCGGCTGGCCACTCGGCGTTGGTGATGTTACCCGCAGTGTCGTATGTGTACTGCTCGGTCCATCCTTGGCCCTGCACGGCGGTGATCCGGCCGACCTGGTCGAGGTTGAACACCTTGGCGCCGGATAGGTGGTCGACCAGTCTGGTGAGGTAGCCGTCCACTCGGTACTGGTAGGCGCGGCGTTGGACCAGGCGGTTCTGGCGTGTCGATTCGTGGCCTGCGGTCAGGGTCTGGGTGAGCAGGCGATGGTTGGTGTCCCACTCCTGGGACAGCACGACGTTGTCGCTGAGGTGGCGTTCGACCTCTCGTCCGGCGATGTCGTAACCGAAGCGGATGGTGTGTCCGGCGGTGTGCAGAGCGGTGGGTCGGTCGTTCGAGTCGTACTCCCACCGGCTTTCGGCGCCGGAAGGGGTGTGCCGACGCGTACGGCGGCCGAGGGCGTCGAACTTGGAGTGGACGCTGCGCCCGTTGCAGGTCTCGGTTACGACCCGGCCGAGAGCGTCGCGCTCGAAAATGACTTCGGAGTCACCATTGACGGCTCTGATCAACCGGCCTGCGGCGTCGTGCTCGAAGGTCGCAGTGTCGTCGTCGGAGTGGCGCGCGACCACGTCGCCGAGCGGATTGCGGACGAATCGGGTCGTCTGGCCGACGCCGTTGATGCGTTCGGTGAGGCGGCCCGCAGCGTCGTGGAAGTAGGTGAGCACGCGGCCGTTGAAGTCGGTCTCCCGTACGAGGTTACCGGCTTCGTCGTGGTCGTACCGCCAGGTCAACCCCTGCGGGTTGACGACTTCAACCAAGCGCAGTTCGGTGTCGTAACGAAATCGCAGGCGTGAGCCGTCCGGTGCGGTGCGTGCGGCGGGGAGGTCGAAGTGGGTGAACTCGGTCCTCGTTACCTGCCCTAGCGCGTCGCGGTGCTCGACGAGGTTGCCTTCGCCGTCATAGGACCAGTGCTCGGTGGTGCCGTCGGGCAAGGTGCGCGAGGCGAGCTTCCCTTCGACGGTCCAGGTGAGACGCGTTGCACCGCCGATCGGGTCGGTGATGGTGGTGACGCGCCCGGCTTCGTCGTAGGTGTAGCGGGTGATGGCTCCGGCGCGGTCGGTCACGATCGTGGGCAGTCCGGCTGCGTTGGTTTCGATCCGCTGGGTGTTGCCGAGCGCGTCGGTGATAGTGACGAGGTGCCCGCGCTCGTTGTATGAGTACGTCGTGGTCGCGCCGGTCGGGTCGGTGACCGCGGTGAGGTTGCCTCGCTCGTCGTACTTGCGTCGCCACGTCGTGCCGTCGTAGTCGACCAGTTCGACCGGGAGCTGGAGGTCGTTGTACTCGGCGCGGGTCCGGCTTCCGTCCGGTCGGGTGATCTCGATGAGGTTGCCCGCTCGGTCGTAGATGTAGTTGGTGGTGTGGCCGAGGGAGTCGGTACGGGACAGGAGGCGGTCGTAGCGGTCCCACTCGGAGATGGTGGTGTTGCCGCGCTGGTCGGTCTTGCGGACTACTTGGAACGCCTCGTTGAGCTCGTACACGGTGGTGTGCCCGAGCGAGTCGGTCACGATAGTCACCATACGTTCGGTGTCGTAGTCGAAGGTGCCGTTGAGGACTCCGTCGGTGCCGGCGGTCTTCACGCAGCGGCCGTGACTGTCGAAGGTATAGTCGTATCGCGTGCCGTTGCGGTCCTGCCACCTGGTGATGCGGCCTTCGCCGTCATAGGTGAACCGGAGCGGCAGGCTGGAGCTGTTGATGACGCCGGTCAGCCGGTCGTCGGTGTCGTACTCATAGCGGATTAGCTCCGTGTCAGAGTCCTGGCTGTTTCCAAGCAGACGCAATGCTGTGATCAGGCCATGCTCGATGTCGACGCCGATTCGGTAGCCGCCGGAGTGCGTGACGCCGGTCAGGACACCGAGCTGGTCGTACTCGAGGTCGATGCGGTTGCCGTTGCGGTCGGTGATTGCCGCGAGTGGGGACACCCGCTGGTCGAGGTGGCTTTCGAAGTGCAGCGTGTGGCCGACCTCGGGATCTGTGATGGTGTAACGGCCATTGCCGTCCACCGCCAGCGGGCGTCGTGGCCCTTCCAGGGGAAATACCGGTGCTTCCACCGTGGGAACGGGGTAGAACAGGAGCATGCCGTCGTCTGCGGCGTAGGACACACCCTGGTCGTCGACTTCCAGCCGCTGGTCCAGCGTGGACGCCCACGAGGAGCCGAACCAGCGTCCAACTCGGTAGGACGAGATGTGGGTGCGTCCGAGTACCAGCGGCAGTGCGCCAGGCAGTTCGACATCGGTTTGGGGAAGAACGTTCTCGCCCGTGGCGACGTCGATCGGGTCCTTCTCGCACGTGCGCTTGGACACCGGCGTAGCGGTCTGCCGCGGTGTGGCGACATTCGGCCGAATCGCGGCCTTGGGGCCGATGTGCAACGCGCTTGCGGTCGGGATCGGGGTCCTTACCGCCCCGACGAGTTTCGATACCAGTGGTTTGGCCAGCTTGCCGATGCCCGGCAAGGCCAGTAGCGCTCCGTCGATCAGCAACGTCTTCAGGTCGCCCTGGCCGGTGGCCGCGTAGATCGAGGCGTCTATGGCGAACGCGGCGGCGCCGGTAGCCACGGCCAAGGGGAGCATGACCGGGGTCAGAACGGGGATGAAGGCGAGGATGCCCGCGACCAGCGAGACAATCTTGAGTGCGCCAGAGAGCGATTTGAGGGCTTCGACGTTGTCGGAGATGAAGTCGCCGATCGCGGCGCCGATCTTGGCCAGGCCCTTGGGGTTTTCCTTGAACCGCATGCCTTCGGCGTCTTTGATGACGCGTTCGCAGGCGTCGGCGGCTGCGGTCATGCGGGAGCGAAGGCCGTTGGCCTTGTCGACGCATTCCTGCCAGGCGCGTTGGGCTTCGGTCAGGGCGGCGTTGGCCGCGCCGGCATCCGAGCGGTAGGTGTCGGGCTGGTCCGGTGGGCGGTCGGCGGTGGCGCGTTCATGTGCGCGGTCGGCTTCCTTGGCGTCAGAGACACGGCCTTGGGCGTTGCGGACGGCTTCCCACAGCGACGGGGCGCGTTGGGCGATGGGGCGCATTTCGTCCTGGAGGGTGGCCAGGGTGCCGGCGAAGGTGTCGAGGGCGGTGCCGACCTTGCGGTACGCCTCACCGGTGGTGCGCAGGTGGGGCGGCATCTGGTCGTTGAGGCCCTCGCGGAACTGGTCGCCTTCGGGGCCGACGAACTCCTGGGTGTTGAGGCCGGTGATCTGGCCGGCGGCTTCGGTGGCGGCGTCGCCGAAGGTGGACCACGCCTTGGCCGAGGAGCGGATCGTGGAGGGGTCGCCCTCCATGCGGAACAGGTGGGCCGGGAAGTCGGCCACTGCGCCTCACCCCTTGTGTGCGGACGGCATCGCCCCGATGCCGCGGAAGACGGAGGATCCCGTGACTCGACCGGCCCGGGACGCGTTCGTATGTCCTCGGGCCGGTCGGTTCGTGCTCGTGCGCTCCTTGCGGGTGTCAGCCCTGGAGGGCGCCGCGGACCTGGCCGCGCATCTCCTGCACCGAGGAGGTGGTTGTGCCGAGTGCCTGGGTGACGGAGTCGAGGATCTGCTTGACGGTGTCGGCGGCGTTGTTCCACTTGAGCTGGATGCCGTCGTAGAGCTCCATCTCGTCGCCCTCCCAGTTGGCCTTGACCCGGTTCACGAACCCGGTCAGATCGGCCAGGCTGGCCTGGATGCCCTGGGCGACGGAGGCGATGTCGCCCTGCGCCGTGCCCGCGGTGGCCTCGTCGTAGCTGAAGACGTCCGGCATGTCGTTCTCCCTTGTCAGCCGCGGAACTTCGCGGCGTCCCAGTTCGCCGAGGCCATGGTCGAGTCGAGCTGACCGGTCTGCTCGGTGTGGTAGGTGTCGTAAAGGCCGCCCGCGTTACCCACGCGGCCCTTGATGTCCTCCAGCGCCTTGTTCAGGTCGGCCATCGCCTGGTTCCAGGTGTTGGTGAGCTGGTCCCAGCTCTGGAACGCCGAGCCCTTCCACACCGCGGGCAGCGGTTCGATGGCGGAGATGAACGACCGGGCCTGGCTGTTGAGCGCCGCCACCGAGGTGTCCAGGTTGGTGGCGTGGGTGTTGACCGAGTTGTCGGTGATCGAGAACTTCGTACCCACCGTGGTCCCTCCAGTGAGAGAGCTGGACAGCGAGCTCCAAAGGTGACGGTTCGTCATCGAATGGTCGCTCAGTGCAGCAATTAGAGCAGATGCCGCAAGTCGCGGCATCATCCTTTACTGCTTCCGCACTATTGCGGAATCCTGCAGCCCGTCCGTCACCTCGACCGCGAGTCGCAGCGCCGCACGCCGCGTCACCTCGCGCAGGGCGTCCCACAACGGTGGTCGGCCCTCGGCGAGGGCCGGGTCGTACGGCAGCACGTGCAGTGGTAGTCCCAATGCCTGCCGCGCGTACGGATAGACCAGGGTCGCTTGACCTGGCGGTTCGACCAGTACGCACCGCACGAGGCCGGGCAGGGTCAACGGACGGGTCGCATGCAGGTGCTTCAGGTACGCAAGCATCGCCGTCATGCCCTGTTGGGTTGCGGTCCCGACCACGATGATCCGATCGGCGCGTCGTAGCACACCCGGCAGCACACCGGTGGCCAGGTCGGCAGGCGTGTCGGTGACGATCGCCCGGTACCAACGACCCAGACGGGTGACCGCCACCGCGTACTGCTGCGCGCCCAGCGGCCGGCCGGCTTCCTGGGGCGCCACCGAGAGCACATCCGGACCATCGGAATGGGCCAGGTGTTGCCGAACCCAGCCCAGACCGACCGAAGCCGGCACGGGCGGCGTGTCCGGGCGAGGCCGCTCCAACCTGAAACCCGCCAGCACAGCATGCCAGGACCCGCCAGTAGATGCGTCCAACCGCTGCCGTAGCCCCGGCGTTCGCGTGTCCACGTCCACCGCCAGCACCCTGGTCGGTCCATACTCGGCCAACAGTGACGCCAACAGTGCTGCCACGGTCGTCCGGCCCGCACCGGCTTCAGCGCCGACGACGGACAACGCGCTGCCCCGCAGCAACGACCGCGTCAACAACTCCTGCTGTCGCCGCACCTCCAACAGTCGACTCGTCAGCACCGGGTTGACCGCCTGCCCCAGCAACCGAGCCACCAGTCGCAGCCGGGTGACCGGCGGGCGCCGCCCTGTCCGCGAGGGGCGGGCTCGCTCCACGGGGAGACGTTCGGTGTCCTCGGATCCAGGCGCAGGGGGGCGCGACACCTGGACGTGCGAGTGGGACATCGACCCTCCCGATCCGAGGCACCGCCTCAGTGACACCGCCAAATCGCGTACTCGGTGATGGCGAGTAGCGGTATCGTCTCAGAAAGTGACCACGCATGTGATCGTCAATACGGGTAGTGAGGGAAGCCGTCGATGACCTACGTGCAGTACCCCTACGCGACCCTGATCAGCCTGGGCAACAACCTCACCACCATCAGCGACAAGCTGAAGGAAGGCGACCGCGGCGCCCAGGACTGCCACGGCCTGGACAACGCCGACCATGGCCGCATCCAGAGCGCCATCGAGGACTTCCGCAGCGAGTGGAAAACCAGCCTCAAGACCCTGCTCGAGGACATCGGCACGTGGGGTGGCCTGTCCAAACAGATCGGCCAGATGGTCGCCGACTTCGACGGGCAGCTCGCCAACGCCCTGCGCCCGAAGAACGACGGCGCCACCCAGCAGTGATTACCCTCCCGCCACCCAGGGGACCGCTCGACCAGCCAGGAGACCGCGTGACCGGCACCTCGCCGCCCACCGACCAGATGATCCAACTCAACCACCACGCACCCCACCCACCCTTCGCCTGGTACGTGTCGATCCCCTCGACCTGGGCACTGCTGGACACCAACCCGACCACCTGGCAACTCAGCCTCACCCGACTGGTCGACGAGCGCTTCGCCGGCCGATCACTCCGAGCGGCCGACCGCCGCGCCGTGACCACCTTCCTCGAACAACTCGTCGCCGACTGCCAACGCGCCGGAACCGTGCTCAGCATGGTCCAACTCGGCCGCATGACCACCGGCCAAGTCGGCAGCGCCGGACTCCACCTGGCCTGGTTCAACTCCGGCCACCAACCCGCCGGCCTCGCCCTCGTCCGCGAATCACTACCCCGATCAGGCACCACCGAGGAACTCACCACCCCGGCAGGACCGGCCCTGCTGCACACCGACGAAGCATCCACCGTGCCACCAGGCGGCACCCTGCGCGTCCGCTCCCGCGTCCAGCAGGCATACCTGCCCCTCCCCGGCACCACCTGGACCGCCGTCCTGAGCGCCGCCACCCCGCACCCCGAAATGCACACCGTGCTCGACGAAGTCCTCCGAGCCGTCATCACCAGCATCCAGCCCGCGCAGCAGGACGACGAATTCCCACCCCCTCCGCACGACACCGACGACAGCTCGGGCCCCAGGGCAGCCGTATCGGGCGTGGAAGACGGCTTCGGCACGATGCTCCGACACCGCGTCGACGGCGACAACGCTCATGAGTGACCAAAGCAAGATCGTCATCGAAGCACACAAGATCCGCACCGCCACCGCCACCGCAGTCCTGCTCCACGGCTCCCGACGCGGCCCTCGAGACCTGCGCAACCCCTTCAGTGCGCTCATCGCCAGCTTCGTCCTGGCCGCCGTCCTCCTCATTGCCATCGCCGCGGCCACGATGATCAGCAAGGCGCTCGACGAACGACGGCAGCAACAGCAACGACGAACGGTCGGCAACTCCGTACCCACGGCCACTAGCCAGGAACGACCAATCGCGCTCCTGCCGGAATCGTGGCGCTCTCTGCACGAGGCTGGGCATGACATGGCAGATTGAGACGCCCTCCCTGACCGGACTGCGTCGATGCGACCGCTCAGATCCTTCGGGTTCAACGCGTGTCAGGTGCCGAGATCGTCACCGACCCGCGTAGGCCGGTGTTGCCCGCACCCGATCCGGCCAGACTGCATCAATCACTCGGTTGACATCAGTGCTCCATGTTGTCGATCTTGTATTGCACATACTCGTATGCCTCGAGCAGGTCTCCGAACTTGTGAGGTGTCAAAAGGCGACCACGTGGCCTGACCTGCGGTTAGGCTGCTACGGGTTCGTACTCGTTGATCAGGCCACCGAGGACTTGGTCGACGGCGTATTGAGGTGTAGTCCGCCTCTGCGATCGGCCGGTCCGGTCGTGGTGGTGAGAGCTGTAGGGCTTGGTGTGGTCGGCGGTGGTTGTAGTGGGTCGCGTAGCGGTGGAGTACCGCCCGCAGGTGGTGTTCGTTGAGGATGAGCAGGCGGTCGGTGGCTTCGCGTCTGACGGTGCCGACGGATCGTTCGGCGTGGGCGTTGGCTCGTGGACGCCGTAGGGGAATCTTCACGACCTGGATGCCGGCGTCGGAGAGGACCGTGTCGAACGAGGTGGTGAACTGGCTGGCCCGGTTGCGGATGAGGAACCGGAAGTCGTCTGTCCGGTCGCCGAGAACTACCAGTAGGTTGCGGACTTGTTGGGTGGTCCAGGGGTCGTCTGGGTTGGCGGTGGTGCCGAGAATGTGGACATAGCGGATGGCGACCTCCATCACGAAGAACACGTAGACCCGCTTGAGGGTGACCGCGCAGTCGACGTGGAAGAAGTCGCAGGCCAACATGCTCGCGGCCTGGGCGCGGAGGAACCGTCACCAAGAGGTGTCGGTGTTGCGCTGGGGCGCGGGCGGTACCCGCAGGCGCTTGAGCACGCGGCGAACCGTTGTAGCGGCTACCCGGTGGCCGAGCTTGAGCAGCTCGCCCTGGATACGGCGGTAGCCTCTCCTGACGTTCTCCCGGGCCATCCGCCCGATCAACGCCACAATCGTGTCGTCGATCGGAAGTCGGCCGGTGTAGCCCGGGTACGTCCACTTCTTCGCGACCAGACGCCGGTGCCACCGCAGGGCGGTGCCCGGCGTCACCAAGCGGTGTTGCCGTAACCAGCCAGGCATGCGTCGGACCAACGCGGCGAGCACCGCGCGATCGGCCCAGTCCAACCGCGGGCGGGGACTGACCCGGCGCAGCACGGCGACTTCGTGCGGCAACACCAGCAACTCCACGTCCTTGACCGCCGATGACCGGCCGAGCAAAACCAAGCAGTCGACGACCCGGACGAAGATCAGGTACAGCAGTCGTAGCGCCACGCCTCACGATCATGCTCCTACAGCTCGTGGTGCGCGATTACCGCAGCTCAGCGCCTCAGTGCAGAGTTCTGAAACCTCACAGGGACCGCTGGTCGCATGTGCGCATCCTGCGCAGCGTCAGATCGTCGTCGGCTTCGTGCTCGCACCAGCCGTAGCCACTGACGTGCGTGCCGAAGTCCAAGGAGACATTGATCAGTGAGTTCACGGCTTGCCGCCCGTGTAGCCGAACGTCAGTAGGTCCAACGCCAGATAGCAGACGAAGATCTTCTGGGTGTGCCGCCTGGGGAACACTGTGAGGACCCGGTGTTGTACGAGGTGGCGAATGATTTGGGCGGATGTTCGGCTGCTGAGGCCGTAGCGGGTCTCCAGCATGCGATGGGTCACTGCCGGGCCGGTGACCAATCCGCTCACGACCCGAGCAACGGCCGGTGATGCGGGCACGTGACGCAGCAGGTCCGTTCGGAGCCGCTCAAGTTCCTCGATCAGCCGGAGTTGGGCCAGTGCTGTATCACGTACGCCGTTGGCGAAGAACTCGACCCATCGGTGCACTGGTCCGCCGGAGACGAGGTCGCGGATCCGCCTGTGGTATTCGGCCCGGTGGTCGTCGTACCAATCGGAGAGAGGGAGCAGGTGGTCGGCCAGCAGACCTGTCCCGATCATCTCCAGAGCGGTGTACAGGCGAGCGACGTGCCCGTTGGCGGTCGGGAAGGGCTGAAGCACTTCCAGTTGGTGGTGCGCCAACGCGATCTTGGCCAGCCGGGGGAGGCTGGACTCCGATCGGGTCCACGTCGACCACTGTTCGAGCATGGCGACCAGGTGGCTGCCGGTCGCGGTGAGAAGGTACGCGTGCTCCGCCGCGCCTGGACTCAACCACCCTTGGTGGGTGCGCAGTCCGTGACGCCCCGTGAGGATCGCGTTGATCTCGGCCATCAACTCCGCGTCCACCGGGGCTCCCGAGGCAGCACGCTTCGCGCCGTACTCCGCAGCCGTCACGAAGCCGCCGACCGGCTGCGGCATGGCGGAGCGGTCGTCGATCAACGGGAGGATCAGGCTCGCCGGGTTTTTGTCGTCCCGCGCGTCGCGGATGCATTGGACCAAGGAGAACACCTGGCGGTCGGGCAGGCGATGGACTGCTTGGTCGAGTCGACCGAGAACGTGCTCGGTCTCGGCCAGGACGCGATACGTGGCTGCGGGCAGGGCCACATCGGCCGGTAGGGGTGCAGGCACGTAGGCGCCTTCATGGCGAAGCAGGAGGGGAACCTCCTCGGACACATCGTCGACCGCAACCCAATGCCCTGGGGGCAGCGGCCTGCCTGGTTCTCGTGGTCGAGGCGACTCGGTGCTTTTCGCGATGATGTCGGAGATCACCTCGGGTGATGTCCGCCGTCGCAGCGTCCGGGCCGATGCGATGCCGAGCGACGTGCCCTCCATCTGCTGGAAGTACTCGACGATGGCATCAGTCGCGTCACCGAGGTCGATGCCGGTGCCGAGGGAGTGGATGAGCTGATCCCTGATCGGCCGGAGCAAGGAGAGGAGCTCGGCTCGACGGGGAAGGGGGGCGCGGTCCTGCAACAGGCTCAGGACGGCGTACGACTGGATGATCAAATCCCGGTCTGGAACCCGGGCGCGCTGGTCGTTCATGCCCGCTCCCGCCCCTCCCGTCGACGAAGCGACTCGTCCTTGTGCCGCTGCAGCATCTTCTTCACCGCGTCCACCTTGATTCCCAACCGTTTTGCGATGGTTCGGTGGTCGGCATCATCGAAGATGATCGCCCGCAATGCTTCCTGGAGTTGGTCGCGTTGTGCCTTGGCGATCTCTTTGTGGATCCAGTCGTACGTCGCGATCGCATCGGCGGGATCCTGAAAGGTGCCGCAGGCGAGGAGCAATCCGCTTTCTGACTCCACCGCAAGCCCGTAGGCCGCTGTTTGGAGCCGATACTCGTTCTCTCGGACCCAGCGACGGAAGACAGCCGGAAAGGCGAAAACACAGGCATTCAAGAAGAAAGTCCGCAGGCTTGCCCCGCCATCGAAGGACCACTCTCCGCCTTCGAGCGCATCTTGACGGAACTTACGGAGCGCATGGGCGACTACTTCGCCGATGAGCTCTTGTCGGCTGTCTGCGGATCGGTGAAGGTTCTCCCGCAGGCTGTCGGGGCAAGTCACCGGGCGGCCCCACTCGGCGGTTCGCTGGTAGATGGTCCCGCGCAGGATCCATGAATGCAGGACGGCCACCCCGTAACCGACCAGTTCAGTTGCGAACCACTCGTAGCGCGGGCCGGCGAAGCCGTCTTCGCGCAGCAACTCGACTTGGCGCTGGTCGGCGAGGCGCCGGTGCAGTCGTTCGGCTGCGGCTTGAGCCTCCACGTCGTCGGCGTCCGGTTCTAGGTCATCCCAGCGGGTCGACAGCGATGAGTGCTCGCTGTCATCGCTGGTCGCGTCCATGCCTAGCCCTTCGCTTGTGCCGTTGTACCGCTCATAGGCCGTGCTGGCACGACTTGGTGACAGGAATTTTGGCTGAGGTTTCCGGTCACTTCCTGGACACGGACAGACCTAGTCCTCGGCGCAGGACGGGATGTGCCCGTCTGCGACGAGGGAGGCTCGGATGCTGCCCTGGCTCGTTCTCGGGCATGTTGTGTTCTCGTCGGTCCTGGAGTGGAGGTTGACTACCGTCGTCGCGTCGTCCTCTGACCAAGCTCAGCGTCGGGACGCCGTACGCCTATTCGGGTACATCTGGGGAAGCGGCACAGCGGGAATCGCGTTCACTCTCACCCTGGTCGGGTGGTGACGTGCCGAACCCTCACGCCGAAGGAGGCCGCTAACACGATCATGGCCACGTACCTCGATCGTGTGGTTCGCTTCCTGAAAGCGGACTTGACGGTGCTTCGACTACCGAGGCTGTCGACACGCGCATGACACAACTCCGAAGCGCGCCGGGCGGGCATGGTGTGCCGCTCGAAAAGTCATCGTTGCTGGTCAGGCAGCCTTCCTGCACTCGTTGATGAGGCCGCTGAGGATGTGGGTGCGGTGCAGTCTGTGGGTGTCGAGGTCGTGCACGGCGGTGGGGCGCTGGTGGATGTTGGGTGGTAGTTGGTCGCGTGCCTGGTGGGGCCGGTGTCGGTTGTAGTGGTCTTCGTAGGTCGTGAGGACTTGGCGGGCATGGCTTTCGCTGGTGATCCGGACGTGGTGGAGGACTTCGCGTCGGAGGGTGCCGATGACCCGTTCGCAGTGGGCGTTCATCCGCAGTGCCTGTGGCGCGCTTTTGATCACGTGGAGATCGTCGGAGTGGAAGACGGCGTCGAACGCCTGGCTGTACTTGCCGTCGCGGTCGCGGAGCAGGAAGCGCAGGGACTCCATCCGGTGTCCGAGGTCGGCGGTGAGGTTTCTGGCCTTGTGCATGCCGACAACGCCATCCGCGCAGGTCGGGCAGCGTGGTGGTACTCGTTGAGGATGCTGCCTAACGGCTTTCGATGGCAGAGGCGCTGTCGGACAGCGGGTGCGGGAACGATCGGTCCGTCGCTGCGGCGTTCTGCTTGGGCGAGTTGTCGCCAGACCGAGCGCAGCCTCAGCCACTTGATCTGGGTCAAAGCCGGGAGGACGGGGCGGCTCGCGCCGCGGGGAACCACCTCCGCGTGCGCGGGGTTGAGCCCGGTAAGGACGCCAACGGCAAGCCGATGCCGGGACCATCCCCGCGTGCGCGGGGTCGAGCCCACCCTGTGGGGTGCCATAAGTCGGCCTCGCAGCTCTGACCTGCGAGTTGAACCGCCGTAGCGTCGTGCTGTCGATCAAGCGGTGTCGAAGAGGCAGCTGTCCTGACTGCAGCCGTGATGCTCCCGGCGAGAACTGTGGCCACTTGACGACCGCACATGTGTTCGACGGTCGTAGCGGTCGACATGAGTTCGCTATGAGAGGAAGATGGGAGGTGATTGGGAGGATTCAAGGAGAATGAACCGGAGTGAACTGCAATGAAGTGCGTTCAACTGCACCGTCGCCACCTGCTGATTTAGTGTTTCCGCAGGTCGGGGCATGATTTGGGCAATTCTGGAGGAGGAGTCTGCACCATATCGATTGGTCAAGGGGTCGTCTCTTCAGGTTCAACTGAAGGCGACTCGCAGTGTCCTGGGTGACTCTACCGCTCTGCATGGTGAGGCTGCTCGAGGTGCTTGTCGGAAGCGGCTGAGGGTTCACAGTGCGACATCGCGGGGCTGGCGATAGCGGTAGTCGTGGTTGGAGGAGTAGCCGAGGTCCGCGGGCAGCGGCGTGATCGCGGCGGCCATGATGTGGTGCCGGGGTTGCGGTGCGCCAGACCTTTGAGGATCAGGGCGGAGTGCAGCACCAGGTCCGGTTCGACCGCAGGGCGGCTTGAGCGTGGTGGCCCAGTCCGACCGGAAGGCGCGGGTGCGCTGCTCCGGCTCGTCCAAGGTAGCTTCGGCCGGGTCGTCGGTGCGCAGTGCGGCACCCGGCAGGATCGCTGCATTCTCGCGCGAGCGCACGACTGCGGTGGCGGTCTCCTCTTGGCCGTTAGTGCCCGTTTCCGAGCTTGAGCAGGTGAAGGGGCTTGGTGCGCAGACGAGGGAACTCCTGGTAGATCGGACGTTGTCGAAGCGCCGCTCTGCCAGGAGTTCCGTTGTTATCGTGCCCGATCCCCGCGGGCGGTTCCACCGCGGGTTCCCCGTGCTGCCGCCTGACGACCTCCCACCAGCCCACTCGACGGACAAGGCGGTATCCCACCGACGTCACCGACGCTCAATGGGCCGAGCTGGACCCGTTGCTGCCGGATCCGGCGTGCCTGGCCGGCCGTGGCGGGCGGTGGGAGAAGCACTGCCGCCGGGTGATCGTGGACGCGATCCTGTACGTGGTCGACAACGGCATCAAGTGGCGGGCGCTGCCTGCCGACTTCCCACCCTGGCCCACGGTCTACAAGCGCTTCGCGCTGTGGGAGAAGGTCGGGGCCACCCAGCGGTTGCTCGACGGACTGCGTGACCGCGTCCGCCTGGCCGCCGGTCGGATGGCGGCGCCGTCGGCGGCGGTCATGGACTCGCAGTCGGTGCGCGCCGCGGAGACCGTTGGCCGCGCGACCCGTGGTTGGGACGGCGGGAAGAAGGTCACGGGCCGCAAGCGCCACATCGTCGTGAACACCATGGGCCTGCTCCTGGCGGTGTTGGTGACCCCGGCCTCGACGCAGGACCGGATCGCCGCCCGCAGTCTGTTGCGACGCCTGCGCGACACCGCTGGCGGGCGAGTCCGCCTCGTATGGGCCGACGGCGGCTACACCGGCACCCTGCTCCACTGGGCACGAAAGACACTTCGCCTGGTGGTGGAGATCGTCCAACGCCCCGACCTGCCGTACTTCGCCGTGCTGCCCAGAAGGTGGGTGGTAGAGGGGTCCCTGGCCTGGATCACCGGACATCGCCGCTGCGTCCGCGACTACGAACGCCTACCGCATCACCACGAGGCCATGGTCCGCTGGTCCATGATCCGCATCGCCAGCCGCCGACTCACCAGACCCCAGTAGCTCGGAAACGGGCACTTAGAACCGTCCGCTGCTGAGCGCGGAGAAGGCGCGCGGCAGCCTGACCTACGCAGAGATGAAAGCATTCAGGGCAAATACAGAGCGCTTTCGCATCAGTCTGACCAAGATTGCCATCTGTGGTCTTTCGCTGCTCCGGGACGCTCAGGGTGAGTACCCGTCATTCACCTCCTGGAAAGATGGCCTCGGTTGTGGCATCGCCGTTGTGCTCGGGGTTGTGGCCGTCGGAGGGCTCGGGAACCCCGTCAGGCACGGGCTCGGCGGTGATGTCGTGGTCCTTGTCGTGAGCCCCGACCGCGTAGCCGATCGGAACGGCCACTGCGGCGGCCGCGCCGACCGTCGCCCAACTCACCTTCCGTTTCGGCGCCGGTTCGTCGTTCACCTGCTTGCGCCATGGGAAGTCTGATCCGCCTACCAGCGTCGTCAACAGCTTCGTCGCGTTTCTCACCGCGTAGGCGCGCCAGGCGTTCGGAGCACCATCCAGGTCGACCGAGGCATCGGTGGACGTTTTGTCCGCCCCGGCGCGATCCGAGATACCACGGACCACGACAACGTCGACGCCGTCGTGCTGGTAGGCCGACAATGCCGCACCGCCCGCCTCCATCTCCAGTGCCGCCAGCTTGCGGTTGTGCGCCTTGAGCATCGAGATGAACGGGGCGCTCGCGCCGACCAGGTCGCCGGTGGCGATCGGCGCAACGTGGTAGAGCGGGCCTCGGGTCGGACGGGCAGGTGGGGAGATCCGACACTCCTGCAACGCGGTCTCGGACCAGTGGTTGATTTGTTGCCGTCCGGCTCTTGTGGTGGGGTAGTTCTGGAGGTGGCGGCGCAGCGTAGACGACGATTTCCACGTGGTGCCGGCCAGTTCGACACCCCACTTCGCGGGGTCGTCGGGGTCGTTCACGGCCTTGCCCGCGTGGAGGTAGTCGTGGATCTCGGAGGCGATCACGACGTCGCCCAGGGCCACGTTGTCGCTCAGCGCCGCTGCCGTGCCGACCACGGCCACCAGCGGGACCTTGAACGCCGAGATCATGTCGTGCGCCGCGATCGCCGCGTTCGCCTGTCCCATGTCGTGCACGATAGTCAGCACGCCGCTGACACCGGAGGCACCGACCAGGAACCTGTGGTAGATCCGGCCGCCCAGCGTGATCTCGCCGACGATGTCCAGCTCGTGCCGGGCGTACTCGAACTCCTCGGGTAGCGGGATGATCAATCCCAGGCGTTTGCTACTCATCGGCGCTTTCCCTTCGCGGTCAGGTTGGCCGAGCAGACGATGCGGATGGCGAGCACCACGGCGGAGGCCAGCTCAACCGCGGACGCGAAGACCAGAACCGGCGAGGGCGGGCCGGTCAGCCAGTACCCGACGACCGACAGCACGGCAGGGACGACGAACATGGCCAAGTCGACGCAGAGTTGCAACGACTTGCGCAGTAACCGGCCGGGCTGGTTGCGATGGACGGATTCCCAGCCGAATACCGCAGCCCCGCCGAGTACGCCAGTCAGCCGCGAGCCGAGGTGGTCGTGCAGGTAGTCGCCGATGGCGGAGATGTTCTCGTCATTGACGAGGTAGGTCCAACCCAGGATCAGGCATACCGGCGGCAGCAGGAGGAGCAGCTGGGCTTGGGCCGCCCCGAGACTTGCTGCGGTCGTCGCGGCAAGGGCAGCGAGGGTCGCGTACATCAACCGGTCTCGCGCGACGATCCGCGACTTCTGCTCGGCCTTTAACATCTCGTACTCGGACAGCAGGACCCCGCGCAGCGCGTCCTCCGCAGTGGCGGCTCGGTCGACGGTCACCGGCTCCACGCCTTCTCGACACGTGACAGCACGGCCTCACAGCGGTCGAGGGCGCAGCGGTCGCGATCGATGTCGTCCATCAGGTCCAGCAGCTCCGCTGGCGAGAGGTTCGCCACCCAGTCCAGATCCTCGCGGTCCCGGGCGATCGACTGCTGCTCTTCCGCCGTCAGGTCCTCGATGAGCGCGATCAGTGCATCGCGGTCGACGTTTGCCTGGTCGACCGCGTTCGGCAAGGCCGTCGTGAGGATGGCAGTCTCCACCTCGGCATATGCCTGCTGCGCGGCGGCGACGGTGTCCGCCCGCCTGCGGCGCCAGCGCGAGATGGCGGTGAACAGCACGGCGGCGAGGGCGATCGGGACCAGCACGGTCGAGCTGGTCAGGATCGCGCCCACCGTGACAACCACCGACCCGACGGCGCCCGACGCTTCGGGACCGGTGCTCCGCTGCTGGTCTTCCCGCTTCTTGATGTACTGGCGGGCGAAGACAGTAGCGCCGACCGTGGCCATGGGGGTGTAGTCCTCGGCATCCACGCGACTGGTCGGCGACGCGTACGCATCGGACAGGTCCATCGCGACGTCGGGCGCGGCCGGAAGGCGACGGCTGACATCTGCCGCGGTCCGGATCAGGTCGAGGTTCTTCGCCACCCGGTGGTTCGGGCGCGCGGCGATGATCCGGGTGACCGACTCGGTCAACCTCAGCCGAACCAGTGCCCGCATCTCGATGAGGAGGTTCTCCGGCTCGGTCACCATCTGCCGAACCTCGGCTTCCACCTGCTCGGCATTCATGGTGGGGAATTTGTCCCGGTAGCTCCGGCGCAGCAGTCGGATCCGTTCGTTGGCCAGCTCGGTGACCTCGACCTGCACCTCGGCGGTGGTGGTGTGCAGGTCCGACTTCCAGTTGTCGCCGTTGCGTTCGATCCACTCCAGCACGCGATCCTCGCGCTCCCGGATCGGCTTGGCAGTCTCGTCACCGGCGTTCAGTAGTTCCATGAGGTCGTCGAGCCGAGTTGTGACGGCCTCCGCCGTAGACCGGGTGAGCCGGAGCATGTCAGCGCGGTGGATCTCGACCGCTTTCTCGACGATCTCCTCGCGAATGGCTTCGCGAAGGTCGGCCAAGCCTGTGGGGTCCGCTGCCGACCGGGCTTCGCGGCCGTCTGCGCGGTCCGCCTCCAGCGCCAGCTTCGCCGAGACGGCGACACCCCGGACGTCGGCGAACCGCGCGGCCAGCTCGCCAGCCTGCGCGTCACCGTCGACCACCTCGGCCCACGTTTCGGGCAGCCGCAGCTTCGCCTGCACGGACTCTAACCGGGCGAGCGCGTCGCCGGTGTGGTCCCGGTGGGTCTGCACGATGATGTAGGAACCGACCCGGTGGACGGACTCCGCGAGGAATGCAATCTCGTGCGCGTTGAGCGGGCGGTCAGGCAGGAATGCGAACAGCACCGCGTCGACGTCGGTCAACGTGGCCAGAGTCTGTCTGCGGTGGGCCGGGTCGAGACCACCGACTCCCGGCGTGTCGACCAGGCTCACGCCGCTGGCGAGCAGCTCCGAGGGTACCGATACCTCGGCGCCGAGCACTCGCGCCGCACGGGAGTACTTCTGGCGCAACACTCTCTCGCCACGCGTGGTGAGGTGGTCGGAGATGTCCTGCGCACCGACGAACTGACGGACATCCGGCCGGACGCCGTCGAAGATGTGGACCGTGGCGACCACGTGCGGTCCATACTTGAGTTCAACCGGCACCGACGACAGCGGCTCGGCCGCAGTGGGCAGGACCTTGGCGTCCACCAACGCGTTGATCAACGTCGACTTGCCGACCGACACTTCGCCCACCACAGCCACCTTGGCCACGGGCGATCGCCATCGACCGGCCAGAGCTTCCAGGGGCTGTCGGCTCGTGGCACTGACCTTGCGGGCCTCGGCCATGGCCAGGATCTCTGCTACGGCGGCGTCTACAGCGTCTGCTTGCTCGTCCACTTGCACGTCAGTCCTCCGTGATGTCGTAGACCGCCACCAGCGCCGGGCGGATCAAGCCCGAGGTACGACCTTGGAATCCAGGTGTGAGAAGTTCCGCGACATGCTCGACATCGGCCTCGTGGTCGGTCGAGCGGGTCTGCGACCATTCGTGCAGCAGGGGGTCAAAAGGGTCGCCGGGCGCTGGGCGCACCGGGACGACCCCCGGAATCCGACAAGTGGCATCGAACAGCCGCCGCGCCAGCTCCCGGTTGGTGAGCCGGTCGGCCACCGCCAGGACGGCCCTGGCCGCCGACACGCCGTCGCCGTCGTCGAGCGCTGCATCAGTCAGAGGCGTGTCGGGCTCGGGTTCCGGCGTGGGTGGTGCGGTTGCCGGTTTGGGTAGCACCGGTGGGTCGGCGGCCATGTCTGCTTTGGAGTTCTTGTGCCGGTGTTCCGGCTCGGGATCGAGAGCTGCAGCCAGCCGGATCAGCCGTCGAGCGCTCCATCTCCGCACGTCGCCGAGCAGTTCGCGCATTATGCGCCTCGCTTTCGTTCGACCGGGCGGAAGCGGCGGGCGAGATCGATGACAAGCGCGGCCACCCGCCGGGTCTGCGAATCGCTGGCGGGATCGCCTCCGAGCTCCTCCCACGATGCGATCAGCGTCGACGCGTCATGGCAGGCGCCGTCAATCAGTAGGGCCACCGTGTCGGTGCGCTCGGCGTGGGAGAGGGCCGAGGCCATGTCGGTGTGGCGGAGCAGGCGCGCCGCTGCACGACGGTGCAGGGCCGTAAACTCGAGTGAGTCGGTGACCTGCGCCAACCGCAGGCGCACAAGGCTTCTTGCCTCTGGCCTGCGCGCAGCCAGCCGGTTAAGGCGATGCATTGTCGCGGTGGCGGTGAACAACTCGGTGTCCTCGGCCAGGTCGGCCAGGACTGCTTCCAGGTCCCGGATCCGGGAGAACCGCTCGAGCAGTTTGACCACGTCGGCGGGACTGATCAGCTCGGTTGCCTCCCGCACGAGATTGGGCAGCGAGGCGGGAGTCCCTACGCACTCCTCCAAAGCGGCAACGTGACCAGAAGGCAGTCCGGCTTCGTCACGGAGCACCTCCCAGCTCAGCCTGCTCGGTTCGAGCAGTTCGGGACGCCTCTTCAGGTGGGACAGCGCGGTGGCCACTCGGTGGTCGACCGCGCCGGTGCGTGCGGCCATCGCCATCCGCTGGTTCACGGCGGCGAACCGGATGGTGGTCGGCGCGTCAGCCCGCGCCCGCTGCTCGACCGCGGCGAGGTCGTCGTCAACAGTGTCGATTTTCGCGGTGACCAGCACGATGTTGCCGACCAGGTCCAACGGGCCGGCCGAGATCGCGCCGAGCCTGGTGAGCTGGTCGACCCACACCTCCGCCGAAGCGCCCGCGACGAGGTAGACGTAGGCCGAGGCGCCTCCGGCGAGGTCGGCGCCACCGAGCAGTCGCCCGGTCTCCAACGGGTTGTCCGACGTGGTGTTCAGGCCCGGGGTATCACCGAGGACGAGCCGATCGGCGAGAGGGAAGTCAACCGCGACCGAGTGGTGCGCGGGGTCGGCGAAGGTCGTCTCTGCCAGGTCGGGGTGGTGGTACCAGGTGACCGATGACGTCATCTCCTGGTAAGCCACTGCGGCGAGGTGGTGCCCGATCAGAGCGTTGAGCAACGTGGACTTGCCGGACGACACGTCGCCCACCAGAAGCACCCGCAGCGGTTGGCGGCACTGCGCCACCACGTCGCGCAGCACCGGATCACCGGATAATCGGTCTTCAGCAAGCAACTGCTCGCAGTGCCACGCGATCAACTGGGTGGTGGTCACGACGCCGCCACGTCGACGCGTAAGCGGTCCACCACATGCCCGCGGCGGGCGTACACGACGCCGGGGTCCGGGCTTGGGTACAGGACGTCGGGCGGGTCGACGGACCCGATGTCCCGCAACGCGAGCTGGTCGCCGTGCACGGCGTCAAGCGCGCGGTACACCCGGTCGCGGGCGTCGAAGACGACCAGCACCGGAACGGCCGTGCCATGCGGGTAGGTCAACGCGCCCGCGTTCGACAAATCCCTTTTCCACAAGCGCTCGAAGCCCGACGCGTCGACGCGGTAGCCGGAGATCCCGTCGTCCTCCGCGACGCAGACGAGGCCGTGCACGGGCTCGACGGCCAAGCGCGAGCCCTCCCCCACTGCCACCGCCGCCAGCGGCGCCAGGTCGGTGGTGCCGAGCGCCACCAGTGAGCCGGCCGAGCGCGCCAGCAGCAGCGACCCGTCGGTGAAGGCCAGCTCACGCACCGGGCCGGGAAGTTCAAGGCCGCGCCAGCTCCAGTCCCGCACGTCGATCAACGCCCCGCTCCGCGCACCGGTCTGGGCCCACGCGACCAGGTCTCCGCGGCAGGCCATCGCGGTGACCTCGCCGTCCGGCCGGGTCGGCGACGCGGCCAGCCGACCGAACACCACGCCCTTGGCGAATGCCCCATTCGAGGCCACTGTGGACAGTGTGAACGCGGGTGACGGACTGGCCCACAGCACTCGACCGGTGGACGGGTCGCCGACGACTCTGGTCACGGGTGTCAGTGGTCCGCCCGTCGAGCCCACGCCTTGCGTCCCGTTCGCCGCGTGCCGCCGGACCGTCCGCGTCGCCGACAGCTCCACCACTCCGCCCGGCACACCGATTACCAAGGCGTCCGACCGGGATAGCACGGCGGCCCGGGGCGTCATGGTGAACAGCCTCCGAGCGCGTGGGTGTTCGACCGGCCAGGGAAGAGGACGACGCGTGGCGCCCAGTGCTACCGCACTCCCGACGTCCTCATCGGCCAGGTCCGCGAACTCAGCGTTCCAGGTGTGCGCGATGCCAGCGACCTGCTCCCGGAACTGGGGCACCCTCGCGGCGCCGCCGGTGAGCACGACGCTGGTCAACTCGTTGATGCCCAAAGCCTTGAGCGCTTCGGTGGCTGTGGTCAGGCAGGATTGCACCAGCGGGCGGATCTCCGCGTCGAAGTCCTCGCGGTGCAGCGTGGTCTCGCGGTCGCCGACGGTGAACACCGCACTGTCGGCCTCAGTGAGGTCCCGCTTGACCCGCTCAGCTTCGTCGCCCACGACCTCGCGGTCGACCTTCCAGACGTGAGCCAACTCGTGTGCTGCCTCGCCGGTCGCCTCCTGCCTGGCGAGGCGCAATACGCAAGCGGAGAAGTCGTCGCCCCCGATCAGGCGCCCCTCAGTGGTCACGACCTCCGGGACGCCGTCGGCTCCAGCGCGCAGCACTGCGAAGTCGAACGTGGACGCACCCAGGTCGAACACCGCAACCGTGCCGTCGAGCGAAACCCGAGAGGCGGCGTGCCTGCCCGCGGCCTCCGCTTCGCTGATCAACCCGAGTGAGGTCAGTCCGACCGCCGCAGCGGCCTCGGTGAGCACGACCTTCTCCAGGTCACCCCACATCACGGGATGGCTGAGCACGACGTGTTTGGGCTCGCCGTGCTGATCTCGAACGGCGGCCAGCACGTGGTCCAGGACGGTGGCCACACCGCGGACCAGCGGCTGGGTGTCACCGGACGGGAAGACGATCTCGCGGTGCAGCGGCTCGGTCGCGGCGGTGAGGTTGATCAGCTGCTTGAGACCGGCGAAGTACAGGTTCCGATCGCGGGCGCTCTTGCGCGAGTTCCACGCGGCCAGGCCGGTGACCATCGAGCGATCCCTTCGCAGGGCCAGGGAAGTGGACCACTGGGTCTGGTTCTGCACGATCACGGCGGTGACCAGGTCGGTGGCACTGTCCCAGACCGCAGCTTTGGTCAGTGAAGCCCCGATGTCGACAGACGTGATCATGATCGCTCCCTCTCGGGCACGGTTTCGCTCACCGGCGGGCGGTGCGCCAGCGGATACGACCGGTGATCGCGGCAGGCGGGTCGGGCGTTTCAGGCAACAGCGCGCCCGACTTCTTGTCAGATCGACTTTATCAGTGCCCGACTTCATGTCAAGGTCACAATTAGATAGGTTGCGAAGGTGATCCGCTCGCAACGTGAACGCCTGCTCGTCCACCTGACGGTCGACCTGGTGGTCCTGACCATCCGCGCCCGTGCCCTGCACGTGTTGGTCGTGGAGCGCGGGACAAGCCCGTTCGAGGGGCGACTCGCCCTGCCGGGTGGCTTCCTGCGCGGGCGGGAGGTGCTGGACGAGGCCGCGGCGCGTGAATTGCGCGAGGAGACCGGCCTGGAGGGCCTGCACTTGGAGCAGGTCCGGGTCTACTCGGATCCTGACCGGGACCCGCGTGACCGCAGAGTGGTCACCTGTTCCTACCTGGCGATCGCACCCGACCTGCCGATACCAGACGCCGGCTCCGACGCCCGCGCCGCTCACTGGGAGCCGGTCGAAAACTTGCTCGCCAACCCCGACGCACTGGCCTTCGACCACGGCGAGATCCTCGCCGACGCCGTCGAACTGGCCAGGACCAAGCTCCAGTACACGACGATTGCCACCAGCTTCTGCGAACCCGAGTTCACGATCAGTGACCTGCGCGAGGTCTACGAGGCGATATGGGGTCTGAGACTCGATGCGCCGAACTTCCACCGCAAGGTGCGTGAGGCCGACGGCTTCCTCGTGGCGACGGGAGGTAAGCGCGCATCGCCGCTCGGCCGTCCCGCCGCTCTCTACCGCGCTGGCGACGCCACGCAGCTAGCGCCGCCGATGATCCGGCCGCGCTGATCATGCGGTGGCGCTCCCCCCGGTCTACGGGTCCAACCCTCTGCAGGGTTTGGTCTGTCAGGGGGCCGCATGGTCGACGCGGTCAACCGGCTCATAGCCTGGGAGCGGCGTCATCCGGCAGGCATGCCCATATCTGCCCATACAGCGGTTCACCATCACGACCAGGGCCTTCGAAAGCCTCTGGGCACGCGTCAGCGCACCGCATCGCCGAGTGGAAGGGTCGGAGAAGGCCACCCATTACGCCACACCCGTACGGCAGCCTCCCGAACGTCTAGCGATGCCACATGCGCACGTGCACCCACCGGCTGGCAGGGACGCGAAAAGGTGAGCCCAATGGCGGAGGGCCGCCGCCACACGCCGTGGTGTCCGCCACGCGTCGAGGAACACGGCCACCTCGACGGTCGGGGCGAGTAGGTCGCTCGCCCGTTCCAATTCGCCCTACCCGGCCACCGCTGTTACCACCGCCGGTTGGGCCCATGTTCCCTGCTCCGACCGGTGATCGACAGGGCGAATTCCGGGCACTCTCGTAGCGTCCGCCACTCGGCCATGAGTTCGATCAAGGCAGCGAGCACCTGGTCGGTGATCAAGCGGACCGTCGCCGGGGAACGCTCGCCGAACCCGTTTGGCCACCAGTGCCTCAGCCGACGGGCCAACGGACGTGCAAAGGGGACCTACTGCGCGCAGCGCGGAACTCACCCGTGTCGTTTCCGACGCCGCTCGACGGGCTTGGGTGCTGGGGCAGATAGCCAAAGCGTGTGGGCCTGCCCCGTTCTGATGGACATCTGAGATCAGGGGACGTGTGTCCCCGGAGGGATGTCCCATCATGGAGTCCATGGGCAAGAGGAAGCGGCGGCCTCGGCGGTCGTTCACCCCGGAGTTCAAGGCCGAGATCGTCGAGTTGTGTCGGTGGGGTGACCGGTCGGTGGGTCAGGTCGCGAAGGATTTTGACCTGACCGAGACCGCGGTGCGGCAGTGGGTGGTGCAGGCCGAGCGGGACGCCGGGACCCGGACCGACGGGTTGACCAGCGACGAGCGTGAGGAGCTGGTCCGGCTGCGGCGGGAGAACCGCCGTCTGACCGAGGACGTGGAGATCCTCCGGCGTGCCACGGCTTTCTTCGCGAAGGAGATCCGGTGAACGTGTATCCGTTCATCGAGGCGGAGCGAGCGGGCGGCGGCAACGTCCACCGGGCGTGCACGCTGCTGAAGGTCTCCCGGTCCGCCTACTACGCCCACCGCGCCGCCGCCCCCACCGAGCGCGCACAACAGGACGCGGACCTGGCCACGCGGGTCGTCGCGATTCACGACGAGTCCAAGGGCACCTACGGCGCGCCCCGGGTGCATGCCGAGTTGCGGGCCCGGGGCCATCGGCATTCCCGCAAGCGCGTCGCCCGGCTGTTGCGCGAGAGCGGACGCTCGGGACGCGCGCCGAAGCGGTGGCGCACCAGCACCGTCCCCGCCCCCGCCCCCGCCGCGATCGTCCCGAAGGATTTGATCCGCCGCGACTTCTCCTGCGCCGCAACGGATGTCGACACCCGGTGGTGCGGGGGCATCACCTACATCCACACCTGGGAGGGCTGGCTCTACCTGGCCACCGTCATCGACATCGCCTCACGACGCGTGGTCGGCTGGGCCACTGCGGATCACCTGCGCACCGACCTCGTCGCCCAGGCCCTCGACAACGCCGTGCGACACCGGCGCCCCGAGCCCGGAGTGATCTTCCACGCCGACAGGGGCTGTCAATACACCTCCGTACAGCTCGCCACCCTTGCCGACGACCTGGGCGTCCGGTTGTCGGTCGGCCGCAAGGGCCAGTGCTGGGACAACGCCGTCGCCGAATCGTTCTTCGCCACCATCAAAACCGAACTGCTCGACCGACAGCCCTGGCCCACCAGGACCAGGGCCCACAAGGCGATCTTCGAATACATCGAGGGCTGGTACAACACCCGCCGCTTGCACTCCAGCCTCGGGTACCTCAGCCCCGCCACCTACGAAGCAACCCGACACCACCCGGCGAGCCAGGTAGCCTGACCACACTCATCGACCCTGTCCGTCAAAACGGGTCAATTCCACGCGTGACCCTGACCCGTCGAGACGGTTAAATCCGTAATAATGCGGCCGAGTGCATCGACAACGGGATACATTTGACGGATGATCATGTTCTATGTTGCGCAAGGTGGTTCTTGTGGGAAGGTCGGTGACAGATCGTCGCCGTAAATCCCGAAGTCGACAGAATGAGTGCCATTGGTGCTAACTTCGCCAAATGGTGGAAGTGGACCGCACGGCTCTTGCCCGCCGAGGCGTGGAGCTGGCGCGTGAGCACCAGCGAACCGGTGACCTGGTCCCGCTTCGTGAGGCGGTCGACCTGTTGCGTCGTGCGGTCGACGTCACGGATCCGCCGCCGGGCATGTGGTCCAACCTGTGCGCGGCGCTCTTCTCGCTGCACATCCGTACTGGCGATGTCGAGGCGCTCGTCGATGCGGTGCACGCCGGACGCCGTGCGGTCGAGGGGGCACCGGACGAGCCCCGGTACCTGTCCAACTTGGCCGCGATGCTGAAACTCCTCTTCCAGGTCACCACTGACTGCCCGGCGTTGGTGGAGGCCGTCGAGGCGGCTCGGCGTGCGGTGGCGGCGTCGGAGCCGGATGACGCCGCGCTGGCGGGGCGACTGGCCAACTCGTCCGCCTCGTTGCGAACGCTCTACGAGCAAACCGGTGATGTCGAGGCGCTGCGGGAAGCCGTCGCCGCGGGTCGGACCGCCACCACCCTCGACGTCGTCGTCGAGTCCGCCGTGGTGTGGGCGAACCTCGCGAACGCGTTATGGGACCTGTCCGAGCGCACCCAGGACGACAGGATCGCCTCGGAAGCCCTCGATGCGTTCCGCGCCGCCTGTGAGGCGGTCCCCGAGCACGACGGCAATCGACCGGCCATGCTGGCCAACCTCGCCTACCGGTGGAGTGCCGTGGCCGTGCGCAACAGCGACTACGACGGGTTGTCGTCGGCGGTCGACCTGGCTCGGCGGTCCGTGGCCGCCACCGACGAACGCGATCCGGATCGGGCGCACAACGAGGGCCTGCTGGCTTCGGTGCTGCGCGGCCGGTTCAACCTCACCGGTGATGTCCGGGCACTGGCGGAGGCGGCCGACGTGGCGTGTTCCGCGGTAGACAGGACCGGCGACAACAGCGCCGACCTGGCACTCAGGCTCGCCGAAGCGGGGACGACCTTGCGGGCGCTGTACGAACGCACCGGCGAGGCGGCCCTGCTGGACCGGGCTGTCGAGGCGACCGAACGGTCGGTCGAGGTCATCCCCGTCGGGCACGTCTGGCGGGCGAACATCCTCGCCGGGGCCGTCACCACGCTCATCCTGTTGTTCGAGCGCACGAGAGACGACGAGGTGCTGCGGCGAGCGGTCTCGTTGGGTCGACTGGCAGCGGCTGAACACTCCGCTCCGCAGCCGGACGACACGCGGTTGATCATTCCGCTGGTCGCGCTGGCGGTGCACACCGGCGACCACGGCCTGCTCGACGAGGCGGTGGAGTTGGGGAGGCGCGCGGCTGCTCCGGCGGAGGGCCGGAGGGTCGCGAAGGACACTCTCGCCAACACCGCCTACGCGCTGGTCAACCGGTACGCGCACTCACACGACGCGGACGACCTGCGTGCCGCCATCGCCTTTTGCGTGCTCGCGGCTGGCTCGGTCGAGAAGTCGGCGGACGCCCCCCATGAACCCGCTGTCCTGATCACCCTGGGCGGTGCCCTGCTGGAACTGGGCGGGCACATATCGGAGCGCCGCGCGCTCGACGACGCGCGCACGACGTTCACCCATGTGGTGCGCTCGACCGTGGCGACCGCCACCGAACGCCTCCGGGCGTGGCGTGGTTTGGGGCGCGTCGAACTCGCCGCGGGCGACCCCACCGCTGCCGTCGCGGCGTACGAGGAGGCCGTCGTCCTGCTGCCCTCGCTCGCACCCCGCAGGCTCACTCGCGGTGATCGGGAATTCGGGTTGGGCAGGGCAGCGGGGCTGGCCTCGGACGCTGCTGCGGCGGCCGTGGCGGCGGGACGACCGGACCGCGCTGTCGAACTGCTGGAACAGGCCAGGGTTCTGCTCCAGGCGGAGACCATGGACGCACGCGGCGACCTGCGCGTGCTGGAAGGACTGGAACCGGAGTTGCACCGGGAGTTCCACCGGCTCCGCAACGCCCTCGACGCCGCCGAACACCCGGTAGCCGACGCGATGCTCGTCGCGTCCCCGCAGCAACGCGCGCGGTTGAAAGCGCGGTTGACCGCGGTGCTCACCGAGATCCGGAGCCGACCGCGGCTGCGTGGCTTCTTGCTGCCCGGCTCCGCTGCGGAGCTGGCCGCGCATGCCGACGAGGGAGCGATCGCGATCGTTTACGTGGGCCGGTCGCGGGCGGACGCCTTGGTGCTGCGCAAGGGGCGGCCGGTGGAAGTGGTCCCGCTGCAGTCGGTCACGCACGCCTCCGCGGCGGCGCAGGTCGACCGGTTCGGCTCGGCGCAGGAAGCGGCTACGACCGCGACAACGTACTCCGGTCGTGTCGCCGCGCACGCCACCATGCACGAGGTGCTGGAGTGGTCGTGGGACGAGGTGGTCGAGCCGGTGCTCGACCACCTGGGTCTGGGCGGTGAGTCGGAGGAGGCATGGCCACGGTTGTGGTGGTGCCCGGGGGGTGTGTTTTAAAACAAGCCGCTGGACGCCCCCCGGCACCCCCAC
>NZ_JBHWIE010000017.1:0-64667 GCF_042732085.1 Actinosynnema sp. NPDC059797 | reverse complement strand
CCGGCGCAGCCTCGCCGCGTTCGGCTACGGCCCGAAGGTGCTGCACCGGGTGCTGCGGTTCGACCGGGCGGTGGCGCTGGCGCGGCGGGGCGTGCCGTTCGCCGACGTCGCCCACCGCACCGGCTACGCCGACCAGTCGCACCTGTCCCGCGAGGTGCGCGAGCTGGCCGGCGTGCCGCTGGGTCAGCTGATCCGGCCGTAGGCGCGCAGGGTCCGCAGGGCCTCGATCGTGACGATCGGACGCCACTCGTACGTGGTGACCGGGGTCCACGACGGCCACGGGAACGTCCACCCGCCGTCCTCCCGCTGCCCCGCGGCGAGGTCGTCGAGGTCCCGCTCCACCTCCTCGTCGGTGAACCAGCTCCGGGCGAGGTGGTCCGGGGTGGGCGCGTAGTGGTGCGGCTTGTGCGTCTCGCCCGCCGCGTAGCCCTCGGGCGCCTGCCCCTCGCCGAGGTCGACCAGGCCCTGCTCCCGCACGAGCGCGCCCAGCCGCCCCGCCGCCGCGGTGGCGCGGTCCCGGTCGGGCGCCGCGTCCAGGAAGTGGGCGCACGCCGCCGCCTCGTAAGGGTGCGACTTGACCAGCCCGTCGACGCCGCGCCAGCAGAACTCGGTGGCCCGGTCCAGCCACGGGTGCTCGGCGCCGATCCGGTGCAGGGTGCTCGCCAGCAGCGCGGTCATCAGCAGGTCGCCGTCCCCGGACACCTGCCACCACGGCGCGCGGGGGTGCTCGCTCGCGGTGGCCAGGCAGTTGGGCACGCCGCCGTCGGGGTTGGCGACCGAGGCCAGGAAGTCGAGCGCGCCGGACACGATCGCGCCGGCCCCGGCGTCGGTCGCGCCGACCTCGTGCAGCAGCGACAGCGCCGTGAAGGTGTGCAGCGGCTGGCTGGTCGGCCCGCGCCCGTCGGGCTCCAGCGCGTGGCCGAACCCGCCGTCGTCGTTGCGGTGCGCGAGCACGGCGTGCACCACCGGCTCGGCGGGCCCGCCGTCGAACAGGAACGCGAACCGCCGCTGCTCCAGGACGCGCGCGTTGTGCCAGAGGAAGGTTCGTGCTGCTTCGATCATGCCCGGAACGGTAGGCGCGCGGTCGCCGCCGCGTCTTGAACGGATCGGTCATCCCCGCTCGCGCAGCACCTCGCGGTTCAGCTCGGCCGGGCTGCGGTGCCCGGACAGGCCCAGGGTGAGGTCGAAGTCCGCGAGCAGGCTGCGCAGCACGTGCCGCACGCCGACCTCGCCGCCGTGGGCCAGGCCGTAGGCGAACGGGCGGCCGACCAGCACGGCCTTCGCGCCGAGGGCGAGCGCCTTGACGACGTCCGCGCCGCCGCGGATGCCGGAGTCGAACAGCACCTCGACCTGCTCCCCGACCGCGTCGGCGATCTCCGGCAGCACCTCCAGCGACCCGACCGCGCCGTCCACCTGCCGCCCGCCGTGGTTGGACACCACGATGCCGCTCACGCCCGCGTCGACGGCCTTGCGCGCGTCGTCGACGTGCTGGATGCCCTTGAGCACGATCGGGCCGTCCCAGTGCTCGCGCAGGAACGCGAGCTGGTCCCACGACTTGTCGGTGCCGGTGAACAGCTGCACCCAGCGCAGGATCGCCATCGGGGCGTCCTCCTCGGGCGGCGCCGCCAGTCCGGCCCGGAACGCCGGGTCGGAGAACGGGATGGCCGTGCCGACGCCCCGGATGAACGGCAGGTAGGACTGGTCGAGGTCGTGCGGGCGCCAGGCGAGCGTCCACGTGTCGAGGGTGACCACGAGGACGCGGTACCCGGCCTTGCGGGCGCGGTCGAGGATGCTCGCCGCCACGTCCGGCTCGTTGGGCCAGTAGAGCTGGAACCAGCGGGCGGAGTCCCCGGCCGCCTCGGCGACCTCCTCGATCGTGTGCGAGGAGGCGGTGGACAGGATGAACGGCACGCCCAGCTCGGCCGCCGCGCGGGCGGTGGCCAGCTCGCCGTCCGGGTGCAGGATCGACTGGACGCCGACGGGCGCGAGCAGCACGGGCGCGGGCATCTCGGTGCCCAGCACGGTGGTGCCGAGGTGGCGCTCGGTGGCGTCGGTGAGCATCCGCGGCACGATCCGCCACCGGTCGAACGCCTCCCGGTTGGCCCGCGCGGTCGCCCCGGACCCGGCCGCCCCCGCCACGTACCAGAACGGCCCGGGCCCGAGGCGTTCGCGGGCGGACTCCTCCAGCGCGCCGGGATCGGTGGTGAACGGCGGCACGGCGCCCGCCAGCCCCTGCAGGTAGATCTCGTTCTGGTAGGCGGCGAACTGACCAGTCACTTTGCCCCTCACTTCCCGCTCAGGCCGTCTACAGGCCGTCTGCGGCACCGTCCGCGTCGTCGGTCTGCGGATCATGCTCGTGCCCGTCCGCGTCGCCCGCAAGCACACGATCGACCGCCTTTCGGGTGCGATCGCTGCTGGACGGCAGCAGGTGCGTGTAGACCCGCATGGTGAAGGCCGGGTCGGCGTGGCCCAGCCACTCGGCCAGTGCCTTGATCGACTCGCCGGCGTCCAGGAGCACCGATGCGTAGAAGTGCCGCAGCGCGTGCATGCCGTCCTGGCGCGGCGTCCTCTCGACCTTGGCCCGGTCGAGCGCGGGCGTCCACACGTACTGGTTGAACACGTCCCGCCGGATCGGGTTGCCGTCGCGGTTGACCAGGATGAGCGAAACCGTCTCCGGTTCGCCGTCCGGCTCCTTCCACGGCAAGGTCACCTCGACCGGCGGGAACGCCTCGGTGTAGGCGTCCAGGTCCCGGAGCACGCTGTCCGGCAGCGGCACGTCCCTTTCCTTGCCGCCCCTGGGAGGCGCGAACACCTGCACCCCGTCCACGACCCGGACCTGACGGACGACGTGCAAGACCTTCTCGTCCCGGTTCACGTCGTCCATCGAGAGCCCGAAGACCTCCCCCTGGCGCAGGCCGCAGCCGGCACCGAGGGGAACGACGATCTTGTATTTGGCGGTCAGCGCCAACCGGACGGCCGCCAGCTTGCCCACCGACCACGGGACGATCTTCCGCTTGTCCGGCTGCGGCCGGGTGACGCTCTTGGCCTTGCACGGGTTCTCGGAGATCATCTTGTCATCGATCGCGGCATTGAAGACCGCCGAAACGTGCACGAACGTGACCGCCCGCGTTCCACCGGCGAGCTTCTTCTGCTGCAGAGCACGCAGCCAACCACGGATGTGCGTCGGCAGGATCGAACCGATCTCCCGGTTGCCCAAGTACGGGTAAACCAGGTTCTTCAATCGACGTTCGACGGCATTGCGTGTGCTGCCGTCGAACGCTTGGTCTTTCAGCCACGAATCCGCGTACACCTGAAACGCCACCTTGCCCGCTTCCGGGTCGAGGTACGTACCGGTGCGCTTCTTGTTCTCGACTTCGAGCAGGAAAGCGTCAGCCGCACCCCGCTGCCTGTCCGGGAAGCTCTTGCTGCGCTCCTGCCCGGACGGATCGATATAGCGGACCTTGTACCGCATCCCAATGCCATACAGCTCGGTCTTCTCACGAGCGGGCTTGCCCCTGGCATCCAACTCGGGCTTGCCCGACTCGTCCAACTTCGGCCGCCACCAGCGGTCTTGGATGTGCCCCATGACAGTCTTCTCCTGTCGATCGAATTGCCGAAGAATTCAGGCGGCGTTCTCGTCCGCCTGGTCAGCCCAGGCCCGTACCCGAGCCGGGACGTAGCGGAGGTGCTTACCCACCTTCTTCACAGGTGGCCCGATGTGCCGCCACTTCCACTGGTAGAGCGTTTTCACCGGCACGCCCAGGAACGCCGACACTTCTTCCACCCCCCACAGGGGTTCGATCTCAGCCATGACTTCCCCCCTCGGTTCGTCAAGCCGCCAGCGGAGTTGCCGAAAGTTGCGGAGGTTCACCGGCCGCGAGCATCGCCCGGTCGTATTCGGCCTTCCACCGCGTTCGTTCCGCGATGGCGTGCATGAGTTGGTGCGCGCGTGGTGGCACGTTCGGGTCACCGGGCCGCACCTTGTGCCAGACGAGCTGGGACGCATCGCGTTCCGGCTTCTCGATCCCCACGGCCGCGAGCGCTTCCAGGACGAACCGCTTCCGGTCGGCCCGGTGGTCGGCCAGCGTCTTGCCCGACCACTTGCGCGACACCAAGACGCGTCGACCGGGCAGGCCGAGCGTGGTTCGGCGGTGCGCCCGTCCCTTGCAGTGCCCCGGAGTGGTCCGCGAACCCGCGCCACGCGGCTGGACGCCGTAGAGCAGCCACACCGCACACCGGTCCGAGCAGGGCGTCACGGCCAGCTCGTCCGCCAGGCGGTCCGCGTGTTTCCGCTGCCTGTCGGTGCTCTGCTCGACCACCTCACCAATGGACTTGGTGAGGTACTTGGTCAGATAGCCGATGTGCCGCCCGGCTTCCTCCGAGCCGCCGAGGATGCCCTTGGAGTGCACCTGGCGGCCGAAGGTCACCACGTGCGCCGGCTCCTCTGCAGCCTCGACCGCATCCGCCCAGGCCGTCAGCGGCTGCCGGGTGTCCGGGTCGATGAACACTTCGGCCCGCGCGTCCCAGACCGGCACGTGGTCACCGCTGTAGACGCGTTCGTCGTGGTTGGGCCACCAGACCTGGTGATACGTGGCCGCCGTGACGAGCTGGATGGTCTCGTGCGGGACCGAACCGCGGAAAGCCGCATGGAGGTGTGGCGCCGCTCGACGCTGCGGCTCCACGGTGGCGAAGTACTGCACGTCCCACCCGACCGTGCGCCGCAGGTTCTGCCACCACCGGTCCACGAGCGAGGCGAAGTGCACCGCGTCCCGAGCCGCACGCCGGTAGTCGTAGGTGTCCGGGTCGACGGGCGTGCCGTCGTCGCGCACCCGCCCGTAGCTGTCGAGCGTCAGCGTGACGAACATCGAGGGCCGGAATCCACCCGCGTACTCCCGCCCCACCGTGCGCTTCTCCACCCGCCGCCGAGGCAGGTTCGGCACGTCCTGCCGACGCTTGGTCGACCGCCGCACGGGCCGCTTGGCAGGCGCGTCGGGTGAGGGGAATCGCCCCCGCACGCCGAGTTGCCGAAGTTCCGCGTCGACGGAGTGGATCTCCTCCCGCAGCTTGTCAGCGTCGCCGGCCTCTCCGGTTGCGACCGCATCCCGGTACGCCTTGACCAAGTCGGCCCGGTAGGTCAGGAGTCCCTTCTGGTCATCAGTCGGCGCGACCGGGGTGAAGTCGGGTTCCTCGGTCAGGTGCCAGCCCTCGCGGCACTGGGCCATTCGCAGCGCCTTGGCCTTGCGGGCGCACGGCCCACAGACACTTTCGACCGTTGAGCCGCAGGGCACGGCGACGTAGCGGACTTCGTAGGTGGCCCGGTCCTCGACTTCCATCGTGAACGGCCGCATGCACACGCCGTACTTCTCGGCGGCAGCCTTAGCCACGTCCAGCGCCATCGGCTGACGCATCCGCTCAGCCCGCGTACCGCTGGTCATGCCGCATCCCTCCCCTCTGTGCCGCCCGGTCGTGTTGGGAAGTCGTGCACGGTGGCGTCTGCCAGGAAGACACCCAGGTCGACCAAGTCCGCGTCGGTGACGTGGAAGGCCCGAGCCCGCTCCGGTTCGCGTTGGCCGTCCTGCTTGACCCAGGCCACGCCGGGCGTGTTCTCGCTGATCTCGTGGGCCGCCGCGCCCCGCTGCCGCACGCCGTCGCCAAGGACCATGTCGACCTGTTGCGGCTCGTCCAGGCGCAGGGCAACGCGCGTGGTGAACAGGTGCCGGAAACCGACGACCTCCTTGCGCGGGTCCTGGACCAGGCCGACCACGGCATAGCCCGGTGCGCGTCCCTGGGAGGTGATCGTCTGAATGGCCCGCGCCGCCCGCTCCCGGAGCTGCTTGTCCGGCTGGTAGGCGATCAGGTCCGCCAGCTCGTCCACGACCAGGACGGTGAACGGCTCCCCGGTCGAGCGCGCCCACAACCGCCGAACACCCCGGTAGCGGGTAGCACGCTCCTTGACCTCAGTGGCGATTTCCTCAAGCAGCGCAACGGCTTCCGGCCCGTTGTCGTAGACGACGCGGTCGAAGGCGTCGGGGCACTGCCCCAGCTCCATCCCACCCTTGGGGTCGATGCCCACCATGCGCACCAGCCCGGCGCGGATGGCCGGGGCGAGCTGCCACACGATCGACCACAGCACCGACCCCTTGCCCGCACCGGGCACGCCGACGACGAGCACCTGAGAGCCCAGCAGCCGCAGCCGCCACGGCTTACCGGTTTCGGTCCGCCCGACGATCACCCGCTTGAGGTCGACCTCGGCATCGGCCAGCGCGGGCACGGGCAGCGGCCGGGCCAGCGGGTCGCGGTGGACGAAGTCCAGTTCGATCACCCGAGGCCGGATGACGCGGACCCGGCAGGACCGGGCGTTGAACGAGTGCGCCAGGCCGTCCCGCCGCAGCTCCCAGGCTTCCGGGGACTGGGCCGGGATCATCCGCACGCGGACGCGGTCCCGCCACCCGTCCGAGCGAACGCGCCGCAGGGTGGGCCGGTATTCGCGGCCCCGGTGGTGCTTGGCCAGGTCCGCGAGCCGCATCACCGACCGCCACCGAGGCACGTACAGAACCGCCCGCCGCCACTCGGTGATAAGCCGGTACCAGCAGTGCCGCAGGAACGACACCCGGTCGTACCCGAACCAGAGCAGCAGGGCCGCGACCAGCGACAACAGCGCCAGCACCAGCGGCGAGAGGCCGAAGCGCCACCAGCACCAGGCCGCCGACACCGGCACCACCGTGACCACCGGGTACCGGACCACGACGAGCACCAGGCGCACGATGCCAACGACCACCAGCCACACCAGCGCCACCAATGCGGCGATCCACTTCGCCTTACCCGGCACCAGCGCCCACCAGGGCAGCCGAGGCCGAGCGCCCTCGAACGGAGCGGGGTCCACCCACTTGCCGCCGTTCATCGCGCACGCCCCATGTGGGCGAAGATCAGCGGCAGCCAGCCCAGGCAGGCGCAGCACACGAGCTGGTTGGGTGCGTAGACGCTGAAGCGTCGGCATTGGCCGCAGGGGCGACCGTTGGGAAGCTTCCACACGTTGGGAGCACCACGCCGACTTGACGCGCGTCCCCCGAGCACAGATACCCTTGACATGACCGGAACCCCTTGTGTGTCAACAAAAGTGCGCAAGATGCCGGTCGGTGTGTCGTCGGGAAACAGGCTCAGCCCGCCAAGACTCGGGCCTGCTTCCCGACGATCCACACCAACCGGTAGGAACCGTCTTCGGTTGTTACCGCCACGCCGTCAGCGCGACGCGGTCACCAGTTCTCCTCGACCTCGAACAGGTCGTCGAACTCCATCGGCACGAGCGCCTTCAAGGCCCCGCTGATGAACGCCCGTCCGGGCTGCAGCTGGCCGGTGCGGACCCGGGTCACCGTGGACCGGTTGAGCCCCATCGCCCGCGCCAGCGCGTAGTCGGACCTGAACCCGGCCAGCTCCACGACCCGGCCGAACTTCTCGGTCCGAAGCCGGACCCAGTACTGACTGCTTCCGACCCGCGTATCAATGGAGGCCGTCCAGTCGAGCTGGGGCAGCGGCTCCTGCGCGCTACTCACCCGCCGCCTCCTCACCACCGGTGACCTCGGCTTCCAGAGCGCGGCCGATCTCCTCACCCTTGTCACGCTCGCGCTTGGCCCAGTACAGCGCCTCGTGGTGGTGCCCTCGGTCGATCTCCGCGACTTGCGCGTACACCTCGGCCGACACCCGGTAAAACGCCTGCCACCGCGACAGCGAGGCATCCGGCGCGGGCATCACCTTCCCCAACGCCTCGTGCGCGTCCTTCAACGTCGTGGCCGCCCGAGCCACCGCCCACCGATCGGGCCGCTTCGGCTGCGCCATCACTGCTCACCTCCCTCAACAGGCACGTGCAGGTGATGACCACCCGCCGCCTGCCCACCGGCCGCGACACGTTCGTTCAAGTCGGCCTGGTGGTCGAAGGTCTCGGCCGCGTGCAGCGCCGCCGCCTTGGCCCACCACGGCGTGCTGTCCAGCGCCGCGAGCTGCCGCCACAACCACGCCACCCGCCGATACGTCGGCGCGATCCGACCGGCCGCCTGTGGGTCGTCGGCCGCGACGTAGCGGTTGGCCTCGTGCGCGTCGGTGTAGGCCCGATACGCGGCCTGCCACTGCACGACCAAGTGCTGAAGATCGGACACCGGGTCACGCGGCCTTGGCGTCGGCGCCGCCGTTGGGCTTGGCCCCACCCGGAGCCGAACCCGCCGACCTGCCGGCCGCCCGGAACCCGGTCGCGCGGAAGACATACGACTGGTACTTGAACTCACCGTTACCGGCCACGCGCGGCTCAGCGGTCAGCCCGTCCAGCTCGATCGGCCGCATCCCCGGCAGCACTTCACCGGTGGTCGGCACCGGCTGCACGTCGGCGAGCAAGGTGATCTCGAAGCTCTGGCGCTTGGCGTTGGGCTCGTGCGGGTCGGTGACGGTGGCCTTCCACTGCCGCTTGCCGGTGCCCTCGTCCACGCGCTGACGCACCGGCCGACCGGCCGCCCTCTCGTCACGCGTCTGGTACTCGGTGTCCGGCCGGACCTCCCCGATCATCACCAGGCCCTGGGGGAAGGCGTCATCGAACGAGATGGGGAACCGGAACCCCTTGCTGATCGCCATCGGTCGTTGCTCCTCTGACTGGGGCCGCTCTTGTGCGGCGTGCCCACCCAGATTCGGTGGCCATTAGTCCCGTCCCAGGTCCGCCGGTGTCTCACCTGCCGCATCTGGGGCGCGTGTCGGACTCAAGTTGTCTCGTCTTGGTCTCGTCTTACTGCTAGCCTCGACTGATCGCACCAAGCGGGGGAGGCCACATGGCCACAGAGACAACGCTGTTGAGGGTGCTGCTGCGCCAACGCCACATGCAGGGCTACCGCACCTTCTGCAAGGAGTACGACCGCATCGCCAGGCAGCTCGACACCGACCTGATCGGCCGCTACCCGAGCAAGGCCCAGTTCTACCGCTGGCTCTCCGGCGACCTGCTCGGCCTGCCCTACGCCGACCACTGCCGCATCCTGGAGAAGATGTTCCCCGGCTGGACCGCCGAACAGCTCCTGGCCCCACACGAGGGCGACACCGACAGCCTCATCACGCCGCCACAACGCACCGCGGCTTCCGCCCAGCCCGTACCTCGGCCGGTCCAGATGCCCCAGCAGACCCGGTTGGCCGACGTGACCGCCGTCTACGTCAGCCGCACCGAGTTCCTGCACAACATGCCCCCACGCGCCCTGTTCGAAGGCGCGAAGACGATCGACATCGCCGGCCTGTCGCTCAACGTGCTCTGCCAGCAGTACTCCGACAAAGCCCTGCTGGACTCCATCGAGACCGGCACCGTCATCAAGGCCCTGTTCCTCGACCCCGAGGGTCGGCACACCACCGCCCGCGAGCACGAAGAAGGACTGCCCGAAGGGCACCTCTCCATGCTCACCCGCCTCAACATCGAGGCCCTCAGGCGGGTCGGAGCAAAGGTCTCCCCGCAGGCGCGCGGCCAACTCCACATCCGCGTCTATGACGAGCCCATCCGCTACAACATCCTCATCACCGACCAGGCTAAGTGCGTGGTCCAGCCCTACTTGCCCGATGCCCGAGGCGTCGAGTCCCCTACGCTCGTGATCGAGAAGGACGACGCGGTACCGGGCCTGTTCGCCACCTTCTCGCAGGTGTTCGACTCCATGTGGGACCGCGCGAAGGAGACCGAGTGATGCGACCGCTCGACGAGCTGGCCGAGATCGCACAGAAGGCCGTGAGCATCGGCAACGATTTGATTAAGCGTACTCGCCCACAGACCATCACCGAGAAATCCGACCGCGACACCTACACCGATGTCGACGTACGGATTGAGCGGAACATACGTACCTACCTGGCCGAAGTCACGCCTGAGATCGGCTTTATGGGCGAGGAGGAAGGATCTAGCAGCCAAGCTGTCGACAGCGAGCACTTCTGGGCGCTTGACCCGATCGATGGCACCTCGAACTTTGTGCACGGCGTGCCACTCTGCGGTGTGTCCCTCGGGCTCATGCAAGGTGACCGCGCGGTGGTGGCTGCGATCGTTCTCCCTTACCTGGATCTGCACTACTTCGCTGCTTACGGGCAAGGCGCGTACGTCAACGGGACGAAAATCCAAGCCAGCGAAACCGCCGAACTGTCGAAGGCCATGGTCGCCATCGGCGATTATGCAGTTGGCGAAGACGCAGAGCGTGAAAACGGTCAACGTATCGCGCTTACGGCAGCACTAGCCGCCAAGGTTGAACGCATCCGCATGTTTGGATCGGCAGCGCACGACTTGGTGTGGCTTGCGGAAGGCCGCATCGATGGTGTCCTAATTTTGTCCAATAAAACTTACGATATCGCTGCAGGCGTTTTGATTGCTCGCGAAGCAGGAGCTTCGGTAAGTGACAGCGATGGCAGTGAGCACACCTCAACCTCGTTGCACACAATCGCCGCTACGCCAAATATCGTCCAATCTCTGCTTGATGTTGTCCAGTCAAGCGTTAAGTAATCCACACGTCTAAATACAGAATGAGACATGTATGCAGGTGCACACTAGTGGAGAACAACGCTAATCTGCCCTATAAAAAGAGTCGATAGTTCTCCTTACTTTGTGCTGGCTCGCCTGGAGCGCAATTAGCCGAGCATTCTCTTCCCTTAATGCCTCGTCGATCTCGACTAGGGTGTTCAACTCGGCAGCCCCACCAACTCTTTGCGCCTTCTTTTTTTCAGATGACAACTCGAGGAGTCGCACTTCTTCCCGCTTTAGTCTCCTTTCGAGATCTCTGATATCCGCGATTACAGCGCTTGCCGAACCTGCTTCACGTTTAGCACCCAATCGCTCGTGAGCAGACTTCAGTTTCGTTACCAATACGTCACGGAGAGCTTTAGAGCGATCATATTCGTCAACAAGCTCTTCTTCGTCGGAGAAAACGTTAGAATTTTGCGCCGCTTTGTATGTGAGCTGATCGATGCGGTTTACAGTGATGGCAATCTCACGCTGAATATCGCGTTCGGCATCTTCAAGATTAATTATCCTCTCCAAAACGTCGTCGTTCGACAAGTCCGAACGCTCATTAACATCTTTACTGGTCTCGCGCACTTCATCGACGACTTCTGACGAGAGAGTGCCCTCTGTGAGGGAGGATAGCTTTTCCAGAAAGTTCTCAGGAGAATACATGTAGAACAGCCTTTGAGTTTCCTTATAAAACTCTTCTCTGAGCTCTGGACGGGGACCCAACGTCTGTCGTCCTACTGCCTCATTTCTAACAATCCACCACCAGTCCTCTTTGGCGTCATCTGTAATAAAAAGGACATCGGAGTTGCCCTTCTTTGAATAATCGATAATCTGACGCCAGATCAAGTAGTCGCCATACTTGCGATCCCCCTCCTTGTTGCGGTCCATGTAACCGGGTGGTGTATTAGAATCGTATCTTCCATCAGCCATGGAGCGTATTTCTTGCATTTCGGTGTCCGAGTAAGGACTGCCAACATTGTTGCCGTACAGAATGGCCAGACGTTCTACGATAGGGTCTTGCCGAACGGTGATACCGTAGGATTGCGCGCGCTTCTCGCGTTGCGCTCGTAGTTCATCGCGAGCTTGGCCCACAGCTTTCGTCAATTTACTCTCAAGATCCTCTACAGAGATAAAGGCATTTCTTCGAAGTGGCCCCAACTTTCCTTTGATAGAGTTTGTAATATCGTCAAGGATTTTCTCTATAGAATCTTCCACTCCAAGCTGTTCAGATATCCTTTCCACTCGGTTGGCATGAAACTCTACGCCAACCCTGTGAGGCATCCACAATCTATCTTTAACTTGTTCGAGTGCGCCAAAAAATTCCTCCCGCGCTTTAGGGGAGTATCGATACAAATTCAATAATGCATTCGTGTCGAGTATTACAATGCCTTCAGCCCAAAGTCGGTCTAGCTCGCTGTCGGTCAGACGATAGTGGCCGTAGAAGGCGTCTCTCATCATGCGATCTTATGCCGAACTTCGCTCTAAAGCATCAAGGCGCGCCGCCTGCGGCGTCGCGCGGCAAGGGTCCAATGCACGTTGGCACCGACTCCCCCGCATCACGGCACGCCGGGCTCCCGCTTCGCTCCGCCCGTCGGCCGTGCGCGGAGTCGGTGCACGTGGCCGGAGGGCGGCGCACCAGCACGAGGGCCAGAACCGTAAGCAGCTCGGGAGCGACACCGGTCGGGACGATCGCGCGGTCACGCGGCTCGGTCGGGCTGGGTACGGCGATCGACTGCCGCGACGGCTGCGCCGTCTTGCCATCGAGAAGGTCAACCGGCGACAAGCACCAGGCCCGAGACGCACGACGGGCGCTGTCCTTGACGCGTCATCCGCATCAAGGGTAGCGCCCGTGTAGTGATCAATTTTCAGGCCGTCACCAGGCCGTACAACGTCGGGCGATCACGAGAACCGCCGAGAACTAACGAGAGAGTTCGCGCTGGTCAGGGACGTATGACGTCCGAAGAGGATTGGTCAGCCAGAACAGCACTCAGAAGATCTCGTTCTGGTAGGCGGCGAACTGACCGGTCATCTCGTACCCCATCCTCGCTCGGGCCGTCCACGTCGTCGGTCTGCGGGTCATGCTCGTGCCCCTCCGCGCCGCCCGCAAGTAATCGGTTGCCCCGCGCCCCGCCCCGGTTAGGCTCCGGCCGATGGCCGAGAACGCGCTGACCGCGATGGGACAAGCCTGGGAAGACCAGGCGCGGAACTGGATCGACTGGGTGCGCAGGCCCGGGTTCGACTCGTACTGGCGCTACCGCGACGCGTTCTTCGAGCTGGTGCCGGACGCCGGGCGGGCGACGCTCGACCTCGGCTGCGGCGAGGGCCGCGTGTCCCGCGACCTGGTCGGGCGGGGGCACCTGGTCACCGGCATCGACGCCTCGCCCACGCTCCTGGAGGCGGCGCGACAGGCCCACCCCGAGGGGCGGTACCTGGCGGCCGACTCGGCGGACCTCCCCTTCCCCGACCACAGCTTCGACCTGGTCATCGCCTACAACGTGCTGATGGACGTCGACGACCTGCCGGGCACCGTCGCCGAGGTCGGCCGGGTGCTCGAACCGGGCGGCCGGCTCTGCCTGTCGATCACCCACCCGATCACGAACACCGGCAGCCGCCGGGACGGGGTGTTCGTCCTCGACCGGCCGTACTTCGGGCGCCACCGCTTCGAGGAGGAGGTGGAGCGGGACGGGATGCGGATGCGGTTCTCGGGGTGGAACCACCCGCTGAGCGCCTACACCGGGGCCATGGAGGACGCCGGTCTGCTCGTCGAGGCCCTCCGGGAGCCCCGGGTCGGCGAGGACCCCGTCCCGTGGCACCTGTGGATCAGGGCGGTGCGCCCGCGTTCGTGACGGCTCGCGGAGGGGGCACGCGGAGGGGGCACGCGCCGGCGACGCGTGCCCCCGCGCTCACTTCCGCTCCTGCAGCACGATCGCCACCGGCGCCGCCGTCAGCACCGTCGACGCCGTGCCGGCCACCAGGCCGATCAGCAGCGCCGTGGCGAAGTCGGCCAGCGAGCCGTCGCCCAGGAACAGCAGGGCGGCCAGCACGAACAGCACGCCGATGCCCGTGTTGACGGTCCGCGGCAGGGTCTGGAGCACCGCCGAGCTCATCACCTCGGTGAACCGCCCGCCGGCGCGGCGCAGCTCGCGCACCCGGTCGAACACCACCACCGAGTCGTTGACCGAGTAGCCGATGACGGTCAGCAGGGCGGCCAGGAACACCGCGTCCGCCGTCTTCCCCAGCCACGCGAACGCGCCCACCAGCACGACCACGTCGGCCACCAGCGCGACCACCGTGGCCAGCCCGAGCCGCCAGTCGAAGCGGTAGGCCAGGTAGCCGAGCTGCGCCGCCACGGCGACGGCCAGGGCGACGAGCGCGTTGCGCCGCAGCTCGTCGCCCAGGCTGGGGCCGATCAGCTCGTTGCTGAGCTGCTCCGCGCCGCCGGTCGCCCGGTCGACCGCCTCGCCGACCCGCACCGCGGCGGCCGAGTCGATCGGGCCGGTGCGGACGGACAGGCCGTCGCCGGAGGTGACCACGACCGCGTCGCCGAAGCCGGCCGACGCGAGTTCCGCGCGCACGCGCCCCACGTCCGCCGACGCCGCGGTGAACTCCATCGCCCGGCCGCCGGTGAACTCGACGCCCAGCTCCAGGCCCCGGGCGACCAGGCCGGCCAGCGCCACCAGGAGCACCCCGGCGGCGGCGAACAGCCAGCGGCGGGGGTTCCGGTACAGCCGGAGGCCGCGCGCGGTCAGCCACGTGCGGACCCGGCCGAGCGAGTGCAGGCCGCTCCACCGCGGCTTCCGCTCCAGCAGCGGCATCGCCAGGTCCAGCAGCACGCGGGTCAGCACTAGGGCGCTGAACAGCGACGCCAGCACGCCGACGGACAGCGTGACGCCGAATCCCTTGACCGGGCCGGTGGCCAGCCAGAACAGCAGGCCGGCGGCGAGCAGGGTGGTGACGTTCGAGTCGGCCACCGCGCTCAGCGCGCCGCGGAAGCCCTGGTCCACCGACCGCGGCAGGCGCTTGCGCCGCGCGAACTCCTCCCGCGAGCGCTCGAACACCAGCACGTTGGCGTCCACCGCCATGCCGATCGCCAGCACGAAACCGGCCAGGCCGGGCAGGGTGAGCGTCGCGCCGATCGCCAGCAGCGCCGCGTACGACAGGGCCGCGTAGCCGACCAGTGCGAGCACCGCCACCAGGCCGGCCAGCCGGTAGGCGAACACCAGGAACAGGCCGGTCAGGGCGACGCCGATGACCGCCGCCCGCGCGCTGGCCTCGATCGCCTCCGCGCCGAGCGTCGGCCCGACGGTCCGCTGCTCGACGACCTCCACCGGCACCGGCAGCGCGCCGGACCTGATCACCAGGGCCAGCTCCTCGGCCTCGGCCTGGGAGAACTGGCCGGTGATCTGGGTGCTGCCGCCGATCATGCCGGTGCCGCACGGCACCGTTGCGTCGATCTGCGGCGCGGACACCACCTCGTCGTCGAGCACGAACGCGACCCGCCGCTTCGGGTCGCCGGGCGGCGAGCACGCCGCCTCGGCCGTGACGCGCTGCCAGGCGGACGGCGCGTCACCCCGGAAGTCGACGCCGACGACGTAGCCGACGCCCTGCGCGTTGGGCGTGGCGCGGGCGCCGTCGATGCCCTCGCCGGTGAGCACGACCTCGCCGAGGGCGACCGAGTCGCCGGCGGGCGTGGGCACGTCGCCCGGTCCCGTGACGGGCCGGACCTGGAGCTGGGCGGTGCGGCCGAGCACCTCGATGGCCTCGGTCGGGTCTTGGAGGCCGGGCAGTTCGACCACGATCCGGTGATCTCCGGAGCGGGCCAGGACGGGTTCGGTGACGCCGAGCTCGTCGACGCGGCGGCGCAGCACCTCCATCGCCCGGTCGGTGGCGTCGGAGGTGGCCTCGGCCGGTGTCTCCAACACGATCTGGGTCCCGCCGCGCAGGTCGAGGCCGAGGCGCGGTTGGACGGTGAGCAGGGTGAACGCGGACGCGGCGAGCACACCGAGGGACAGCAGCCCTCGGACGAGCAGTGCCCGCCGCGCGCTGGGGCGCGGCATGGGTGGGAGACCTCCGGGTGAGGTGAACGGGTGGGTTCAGCTACCGGGGGTCGTGGGCGGGGCGCGTTCGCCGAGGGGCGCCTGGCCGGTCCGCTCGGGACGGCGGTGGGTGGGGTCGACGACGTCGGCGCGCACGGCGGGCGCGGGCGTGGCGTGCACGGGCGGCTGGACGCCGTCCAGCGGCTGCCCGAGGTGGCCCGCCTGCTGCACCGGGTGCGTCGGGGTGCCGCGGGTGGTGGCGCCGGCGGGCTGGGTGCCCTCCACGGTGGAGGACACGGCGACCGCGTCGGAGACGGGCTGGGTGGGGTGGGCGACGACGACGAAGCCGGCGATCAACGCCAGCACCGCGAACAGCACGCGCCGGGTCATCCGCCCTCCTTCCCCGCGGCCCAGGCTACCGGCCGCCACCCAGGACGACGACGGCTCCGCCGACCAGCGCGCAGAGCCAGGCGAGCACCAGGGGCTGCGTCGTGCCCGCCCCGAGCAGGAGCGCGACCGACCACCCGGACAGCACCACCAGGGCCGGCCCGAACGCCGCCACCACGACGGCGACCAGCGGCCGGCTGCGGGGCAGCCGGAGCAGCGCGCGACGGGTCCCGCCGCGGGCGGCCAGCAGCGGCCGCGCCACCACGGCGAGGCAGGCCGCGACCAGCGCGGCGGAGAACCACCCGAGCGTCGGCGTCGGCCGGGGCAGCGCCGCGAGCATCAGCACCGGCCCGCCCGCGACCAGCAGCGCGGCCAGCCGGGACAGCGCGGGCCACGCCAGGGCGTGCGCGGCGACCAGGGCGTCGGCGGACGGCGCGGTCACGGGCGCGCCGCCGCGCTTGCGGCGCACCGTGGCGAGGTTGGCGCGCACGTCGTCGGCGTCGGGGTCGAGCCGCAGGGCGGTGCGGTAGGCGCGTTCGGCCGTGCCCCAGTCGCGCAGGCGCAGGGCGGCGTCGCCGAGCACCTGGTAGGCGCGAGCCTCGGTGGGCGCCAGCCTGGTCGCCTCGCGGGCCACCTCGACCGCCTCCCGGCCACCCCCGCCCGCGTCATCCCCGCCCGCGTCACGGCCGCCCGCGTCGGCGGCGAGGGCCTCGGCGAGCACGACCTGGCACCGCCAGTCGCCGGGCCGGCGGCGCACGCACTCACGCGCGGCGACCAGCGCCTCGGCGTGGCGGCCCAGCTCGGTCAGCGCCAGGGAGGTCAGCCGCTGCGCCCACGCCGGGTCGCCACCCAGCACCAGGGCGCGCTTCGCCGCGTCGAGCGCCGGGTCGGGTTCGCCCGCGTCGAGGTGCGCCGCGGCGAGCCGGCACCACGCCTCGGCGTGCAGCGGGTTCGCGGCGAGGGCCGGGCGGAGCAGCTCGATCGCCTGGTGCGGCAGGCCGCGCGCGGCGAGGTCGGCGGCCCGCAGGACGACCGCGGCGATCGACTCGGACATGGTCGAGAGTGTCGCAGCGTTCGACCGCCCTGCCTACGTGCGCCCGCGCCCTCCCGCGCGGGGGTGGCGGGCTCCCCCGTACCCGGCCCGCCACCCCCGCGGTGACGGGGCTGCCCCCTGCTCAGTCCCGTCACCAGGTCCACAAGTCCGATCGCACCATCGTCCTTGTCAAGAAGTTCTCGACTCAGAACATACGGTCAGTCCCGTTCCGAGTCAATACGTTCTTGTTCAAGAATATCTCGTGACCGGGCGTATGATCCCTGACATGGACCTCGTCGCCCAAGCCGCCTGCGCCAAGCAGGTCAGCCTGAACTGGCTGCTGCACCGCGCGGCGCAGAAGCTGGGCGCGGCCATGCGGGAGGCGGCCACCCGGCACGGCCTCACCGCGCGCGGGCAACTGGTGCTCACCGCGCTGTGCCAGGAGGACTTCCGGCGCACGCAGCTCGCCCTCGGCCAGGAGCTGGCCCTGGACAAGACCACGCTCACCGCCGAGCTGGACCGGCTGGAGCGGGCCGGCCTGGTCGTGCGCGAGCCCGACCCGCACGACCGGCGGGTGCGCGTGCCGGTGATCACCGACCGGGGCCGCGCCGTGCAGGGCGAGGTGGAACGGCTGCACCAGCAGGTCGAGCGCGAGTTCACCTCGGGGCTGGAACCGGCCCAGTGCCGCGACCTGCAGGTGATCCTGGAGCGCCTGATCGCCTCCTGCGAGGGCCCGGACAGCGGCTCCTGCCTCTAGCCCGGACCGTCACGCTCCGTGTCGGCGAGCTGTCAATTTCCACCTTCGAGTGACCCGGGCGACGGCCACGTGCGAGGCTATGACCGGCTCGGCAGGTTGCCGGCGGTTTTTCCGTCACGGCGCCAACCCCCACGCGTCCCCCTACCGCGGGCGCTCGGGTTGGTCCGAGCGCGCGTGTCGAGACAGCTGGAGGTCAGGGGCCCGTGGGCACACCCAAGGAGTGGCAGATCACCTGCCGGGACATCGCGTCCCGTCGTCGTGACATGACCGTTTTCGTCAGCCAGGGCCACGTGGTGGTGACCGTGCCGCCGGGCGAGGCCGCGGTGCTGACGCCACTGGAGGTTGGACGCCTGCGCGCGGCCCTGCGCGACGCCGTGGTGGACGCGTCCGGCGCGCCGGACAGCTGAACGCGCGCGTCCCGAATTTCCCCGGCCCTCTTCCTACTCGCGGGTAGGTAATGCCAGTATCGGGTCCGTGGGCACCTACTCCGTCACCCTGACCCCGTCCGCCCTCCCCGCCGTGCGAGCGGTCCGGTGAAGCGGGTCGTGGGCGCGCTGCGCGCGTTGGCGACGCTGGTGCGCACCGGCGTGGTGCGGCCGATGGCGCCGGGCCGGCTGCTCGGCGTGCTGGACGCCTACCTGCGCTGGGACCTCACCCTGGCGTTCGGCTACGCGACCGGCGCGGCCAGGCACCCCGACCGGCCCGCGATCGTGGACGACGCGGGCGAGCTGACCTTCGCGCAGGTCGACGAGCGCACCACCCGCCTCGCGCACGGCCTGCGCGACCTGGGCGTCGGCGCCGGCTCGAAGGTCGCCGTGCTGTGCCGCAACCACCGCGGGTTCGTGGAGACCGTGGTCGCCTGCGTGAAGGTCGGCGCGCACGCCGTGCTGCTGAACACCGGCCTGAGCGCGGGCCAGGTCGCGACCGTGCTGCGGGAGCAGGACGTGTCCGTGGTCGTCGCCGACACCGAGTTCCGCGACCTGCTGGCCCACGCGCCGCGCAAGGTCCGCCGGGTCATGGCCTGGGTCGAGGGCGCCACGAAGAGCCGCACGCTGGAGCAGCTGATCGCGGGCTCCCCCGCCACGCCACTGCCCTCCCGGCCGCCGCGCGGCAGGCTGGTCGTGCTGACCTCCGGCACCACCGGCGCGCCCAAGGGCGCCAAGCGGCCCGAGCCGGCGAGCCTCGTGCCCGCCGCCGCGCTGCTGTCGCGCATCCCGCTCAAGGCGGGCGACCGGTTCTGCGTGCCCGCGCCGCTGTTCCACACCTGGGGCCTGGCGGCGTTCCAGCTCGCCCTCGTGCTGGGCGCGACCCTGGTGCTGCGGCGCCGGTTCGACCCCGCGCTCGTGCTCGCCGACGCCCGCGACCACCGCTGCGACGCGCTGTTCGCCGTCCCCGTCATGCTCCAGCGCGCCCTGGAGGCGCCCGACCGGCCGCACCTGCCGGACCTGCGGGTCATCGCCTCCAGCGGCTCGGCGCTGCCGCCGCCGGTCGCCCGCCGCTGCCTGGCCGAGTTCGGCCCGGTCCTCTACAACCTCTACGGCTCCACCGAGGTGTCGTGGGTGAGCATCGCCCGGCCCGACGAGCTGGCCCGGCACCCCGACACGGCGGGCCGCCCGCCGCACGGCACCCGGCTGGCGATCCTCGACGAGCGGGGCGAACCCGTGCCGCCCGGCGCGACCGGCCGCATCTTCGTCGCCAACGACATGCTGTTCGACGGCTACACCGACGGCGGCGGCAAGGAGGTCCGCGACGGCCTGATGGCGACCGGCGACGTGGGCCGCCGCGACGCCGACGGCCTGCTGTTCGTGGCGGGCCGGGACGACGAGATGATCGTCTCCGGCGGCGAGAACGTCTACCCGCGCGAGGTCGAGGACCTGCTGGCCGCCCTGCCCGGCGTGCGCGAGGTGGCCGTGGTCGGCGTGCCGGACGAGCGGTTCGGCCAGCGGCTGGCCGCCTACGTGGTGCGCGAGGAGCCGGGCGCGCTGGACGAGGACGCGGTGCGCGACCACGTCCGCGACAACCTGGCGAAGTTCTCCGTGCCCCGCGAGGTGGTGTTCCTCGACGCGCTGCCGCGCAACGCCACCGGGAAGGTGCTCAAGCGCGAACTGGGGTGACGCGGCGGCCGGGGACCGCCGGACCTGACCGAGTCACCTCGGGACCGCCCGCTCGTTGTGCGACGGAGGTGGGGCGTCCGCGACGATCAAGGCGCCCGCTTCGCGGGTGTCGGCCGGTTGACGTGAGACGGAAGTGGGTGGTGACCAGCGTGACCCCGGTGTGCCATGCTCCGCTTGGACGCTTCCCCCGCGTTCACCGCGGACCTCGTCCGGCTGCCTACCCTGCCGACAAGCCGCTGCGATCGAACGGAGTTCGATGATGTTCGTGCACCCCCTGCGCAGAACCCTGGCCGCGCTGGCCGTGCTCGCCGGCCTCACCGCGTTCGTCGGTGCGCCCGCGGCGACCGCCGCCGAGGAAGGGACCTTCACGGCCCGCGTCTTCCAGGCGCCGTACGCGCCCCAGCCCTGACGCGCGCTCAAGGCCGGGCTCGCGCACGCGCGGGCCCGGCCTTGAGGCACAGTGGGTCAGGTGAGCAGCGAAGTCCTGCGCCTGCGCGCGCCGCGGCACCAGGTGAGCCGCAAGTCGATCACCCTGTGGACCCTGCACGCCCTCATCGGATGGGCGGTGCTGCTCGTGCCGCAGCTGGTCGTGCTGATCTTCGTCCGGTCGCCGTGGCAGCTGACCGCCGCGGTGGCGACCCTGGTGCTCGGCACCGCGCACACCGTGGTCATGCCGCGCTGGCGCTACCGGGTCCACCGCTGGGAGGCCACCCCCGACGCGGTCTACACGCTGGCCGGCTGGCTGAACCAGGAGTGGCGCATCGCGCCCGTCTCGCGCATCCAGACCGTGGACACCAAGCGCGGTCCGCTCCAGCAGCTGCTCGGCCTGTCCACGGTGACCGTCACCACCGCGTCGGCCGCGGGCCCGGTGCACATCGAGGGCCTGGACCACGCCGACGCCGTGCGGCTGGCCGACGAGCTGACCACGACCACCCAGGCCACGCCGGGTGATGCCACGTGACCCCGGCCGGGCTGCCCGCGGACCTGCCCGCCGCGCCCGAGTACGTCGAGCCGGTCGTCGACTGGCACCGGCTGGACGTGCGCATGATCGTCGTGCGGCCGCTCAACGAGCTGGTGGGCCTCGTGCCGGTGTTCGTCGGCCTGCTGGTGCTGGGCCGCGGCGAGGCGTGGCGGCTGGCGACCAGCGCCGGCGTGGTCGTGGCGATCGTGCTGTTCGGCCTGCTGCGCTGGGTCACCACGCGGTACCGGATCACCACCGAGCAGGTGGAGCTGCGCACCGGGCTGCTGGTGCGCAAGCACCTGGCGGTGCCGCGCGACCGCGTCCGCACCGTGGACCTCACCGCGAAGCTCGGGCACCGGCTGTTCGGCCTGTCCGCGATCCGGGTCGGCACCGGGCAGCGCGACCAGCCCGGTGAGGACGGCCTGACGCTGGACGCGGTGTCGTCGGCCGAGGCGGAGCGGCTGCGGGTGCTGCTGCTGACCACCGCGCGGTCCGACGCGCCCGCCGCGGGCGCGGACGCGGGCGCCGACGCGGACGAGCGGCCCGGCGAGGTGCTGTCCGAATGGGACACCCGCTGGCTGCGGTACGCGCCGCTGACGCTGTCGGGCCTGGTGGCAGCCGGCGCGCTGTTCGGCTTCGTGGTGAACTTCACGCGCGAGCTGGACCTGGAGGTGCTCGGCCCGCTGACCGACGCCGCGCACTGGGTGGTGGACCGGCCGCTGTGGCTGACCGCCGCGCTGTTCACCGGCGTGGTGCTGGTGGTCGCGGTGGTGGGCTCGGTGCTGGTGTACGTGGTGCAGTTCTGGGGCTACCGGCTGACCAGGGAGCCCGACGACACGGTCCGGGTCCGGCGCGGCCTGCTCACCACGCGCTCGGTTTCCGTTGCGGAGCAACGACTCCGCGGCGTCGAGCTGGTGGAGCCGCTGCTGCTGCGGGCGGGTCGGGGCGCGCACGCGAAGGCGGTGACGACCGGTCTGGGCCGCAAGGGCGAGAGCAACCTGCTGCTGCCCGCCGCGCCGGTGGCCGAGGCGCACCGGGTGGCCGCGGCGGTGCTGCGCCCGGGTCCCCCGCCGACGCTGGCGCCGCTGCGCCGCCACCCCGCGGCCGCGCTGCGCCGCCGGCTGGTGCGCGCCGTGGTGCCGCTGCTGGTGGTGGCGGCCGGGCTGGCGTGGTGGGCGCCGCCCTGGACGTGGCAGGTGGTGCTGGCGCTGGTGCCGTTCTCGGCGGCGCTGGGCTGGGACCGCTACCGCGCCCTGGGCCACGCGCTGACCGACCGCTACCTGGTGGCGCGTGGCGGCTCCGTGATCCGGGAGACCGCGGCGCTCCAGCGCACCGGCATCATCGGCTGGCGCGTGTCCCGCTCGTTCTTCCAGCGCCGCGCGGGCCTGGTCACCGTCACCGCCACGACCGCCGCCGGCGACGGCGCGTACTCCGTGGTGGACGTGGCCGAGGCCGACGGCCTGGCGCTGGCCGACGCGGCGGTGCCCGACCTGCTGCGGCCGTTCCTGGAGCGGTCCGATCAGACCGCCGAGCGGAACGTGGTGCGGTAGACGCTGGGCGGCACGCCGAGGGCCGCGCTCATCTGCTGCCGCAGCGCGGTGGCCGTGCCGAAGCCCGCGTGCCTGGCCACCAGGTCGACGGTCAGGTCCGTGGTCTCCAGCAGGTGGCGCGCCCGCTCGACGCGCTGCTGGTACAGCCACTTGACGGCGCTCATCCCGGTCTCCTCGTGGAACCGGCGGGTGAACGTGCGCACGCTCATCCGGGCGTGGTCGGCCAGCACCTTCAGGCTCAGCGGCTCGTCCAGGTGCTCCAGCGCCCACGCGCGGGTGGGCGCGGTGGAGGTGTCGCCCTGCTCGGGCACGGGGCGGACGATGTACTGGGACTGCCCGCCGGCCCGCCACGGCGGCACGACGCAGCGGCGCGCGGCCATGTTCGCGATGCGGCTGCCGTGGTCGTTGCGCACCACGTGCAGGCACAGGTCGATGCCCGCGCCGACGCCCGCCGAGGTCAGCACGTCGCCCTCGTCGACGAACAGCACGTCCGGGTCGAGGTCCACGGCCGGGAACAGGCGGCGGAAGTTCTCGGCGTGGCCCCAGTGCGTGGTGGCGCGGCGGCCGTCCAGCAGGCCCGCGGCGGCCAGCGCGAACGCGCCCGTGCAGATGGACACGATCCGCGCGCCCCGGGCCGCCGCCGCGCGCAGGGCGTCGCGCACGGGCGCTTCGAGGACGCCGCGCTCCAGCAGCTCGGGCTGGTGCACGCCGGCCACGACGACCGTGTCCGCCTCGGCCAGCACCTCCAGGCCGTGGTCCGGGGTGACGGTGAACCCGGCCGAGCTGCGGACCGGCCGGCCGCCGGGCGTGCACACCCGGACCCGGTAGAACCGCCGCTCGTCCTCGTCCCGCGCCGCGTTGAAGATCTGCGGCGGGGTGCCCAGGTCGAACCCCACGACTTCGTCCAGCGCCAGCACGGCGACCAGGTGGCGACGATCCATGGCCAGATCCTTGCACATATTGGCTATCGGGCCACTGTTCGATCTTCACCCCGCCCTGGAGGCTTCGTCGCGTGATGCGAAGCAAGCAGAACTGGGCATGGGTGGTCGCGGGCGTGGCGTTCACCGCGCTCGTCGGCGCGGCCGCGTTCCGGGCGGCGCCGGGCGCGCTGGTCGAACCCCTCCGGCGGGAGTTCGGCTGGTCCACCGGCACCATCGGGTTCGCCGTGTCGGTCAACCTCGTGCTGTACGGCCTGACCGCGCCGTTCGCCGCCGCCCTGATGGAGCGCTTCGGCGTGCGCCGCGTGGTGGCGGTCGCGCTGGCGCTGGTCTCCGTCGGCAGCGGCCTGACCGTCTTCATGACCACGACCTGGCAGCTCGTGCTGCTCTGGGGCGTGCTGGTGGGCCTGGGCACGGGCTCGATGGCGCTGTCGTTCGTCGCCGTCCTCACCGGCCGGTGGTTCGTCAAGCACCGCGGCCTGGTCACCGGCGTGCTCACGGCGGGCGGCGCGACCGGCCAACTGGTGTTCCTGCCCGCGGTGGCCGCGCTGGCGGAGTCCTCGGGCTGGCGCTCGGCGTCGGTGCTGGTGTCGGTCGCGGCGCTGGCCGTGGTGCCGCTGGTGCTGCTGTTCCTGCGCGAGCACCCCGCCGACGTGGGCACGACGCCGTACGGCGGCACCGCGGTGGCGCCCGCGCCGCCCGCCGCGCCCGGCAGCGCCCGCCGGGCCCTGGGCGCGCTGCGCGACGCCGCCCGCACCGGCCCGTTCTGGTACCTGGCCGCGGGTTTCGCCATCTGCGGCGCCACCACCAACGGCCTGGTCGGCACGCACTTCATCCCCGCCGCCCACGACCACGGCATGCCCACCACCACCGCCGCGGGGCTGCTCGCCCTGGTCGGGATCTTCGACATCGCCGGCACCGTGCTGTCCGGCTGGCTGACCGACCACGTCGACCCGCGGGTGCTGCTGGCCGTGTACTACGCGCTGCGCGGCGCGTCGCTGCTGGTGCTGCCGCAGCTGTTCCAGGACTCCGTGCACCCGTCGATGCTGGTGTTCATCATCTTCTACGGCCTCGATTGGGTGGCGACCGTGCCGCCGACGGTCGCCCTGTGCCGCGAGGTGTTCGGCCCGGCCGCCCCGATCGTGTTCGGCTGGGTCTTCGCCTCGCACCAGCTCGGCGCCGCCGTCGCCGCCACGGCGGCGGGCCTGGCCCGGGACCACTTCGGCGACTACGCGCCCGCCTGGTACGCCGCCGGGCTGCTCAGCGCCACCGCCGCGGTCCTGTCGACCAGGGTGCGGTCCCGGCGGCGTGATGAGATCGGTAACGACCTCGTGCCGGAGCCGGCGGGTGCGCGGGTGCCGGGCGACTAGGCTTGCGCTGGTGATGGATCGCCTGGTGTGGATCGACTGCGAGATGACCGGACTCGACCTCGGCAAGGACGCCCTGATCGAGATCGCGGCGCTGGTGACCGACGCGGAGCTGAACGTGCTCGGCGAGGGGGTCGACGTGGTGATCCACGCCGACGACACCGCGCTCGACTCGATGCCGGACGTCGTGGTGCAGATGCACGCCAGGTCGGGGCTCACCGAGGAGGTGCGCCGGTCCACCGTGACGCTGGCCGACGCCGAGGCGCGGGTGCTGGCCTACATCAAGGAGTGGGTGCCCGACCCGCGCACCGCGCCGCTCGCGGGCAACTCCATCGCCACCGACCGCGGGTTCATCGCCCGCGACATGCCGGAGCTGGACGCCCACCTGCACTACCGGATGGTCGACGTGTCGTCGATCAAGGAGCTGTGCCGGCGCTGGTACCCGCGCATCTACTACGCGCAGCCGGGGAAGGGCCTCGCGCACCGAGCGCTCGCCGACGTGCGCGAGTCGATCCGCGAGCTGGCGTACTACCGGCGCACCGCGTTCGTGCCGCAACCGGGCCCGACCTCGGAGCAGGCGCAGGCCGTCGCCGGTGAGCTGCTGGCCGCCGACCGCGTGGAATAGGGTCGATTTCAGACCCGGCGGCATGGCACTGTATGCTTCATGCCGCCGGGTCAACCGGTCTTGGTGGGTGTAGCTCAGCTGGCAGAGCACTGGGTTGTGATCCCAGGTGTCGCGGGTTCAAGTCCCGTCACTCACCCCAAGCGGAACGCCCCCCGACTCCGGTCGGGGGGCGTCTTCTTTTGCGCGTCCGCAGGCGTTTCTCCGGGGAGGTTGTCGTGAGCGCCACACTCGTGGCCAAGGGCCTGGCCGCCGGGCACGGCGACCGCGTGCTGTTCTCCGGGCTGGACCTCGTCGTCGCGCCCGGCGACGTGATCGGCCTGGTCGGGGTGAACGGCGCGGGGAAGTCGACGCTCCTCCGCACCCTGGCCGGGCTGCTGCCCGCCGAGGAGGGTGTGATCCGCCTCTCACCCACGACGGCGACCGTGGGGCACCTGCCGCAGGAACCCGAACGCCGCCCCGGCGAGACGGTGCGCGGGTTCCTGGCCCGACGCACGGGCGTGGCGGCCGCGCAGGCCGAGCTGGACCGGGCCACCGAGGCGCTGGCCGCCGGCGCCGACGAGGGCTACTCCGAGGCGCTGGAGCGGTGGCTCGCGCTCGGCGGCGCCGACCTGGACGAGCGGTCCGAGGAGGTGGCGGCCGACCTCGGCCTGGACGTGTCGCTGGACCAGCCGATGACCTCGCTGTCCGGCGGGCAGGCGGCGCGGGCGGGCATGGCGTCGCTGCTGCTGAGCCGGTACGACGTGTTCCTGCTCGACGAGCCGACCAACGACCTGGACCTGGACGGCCTGGAGCGGCTGGAGCGGTTCGTGTCCGGGCTGCGGGCGGGGACCGTGCTGGTGTCGCACGACCGGGAGTTCCTGGCGCGCACCGTGACCCGGGTCGTCGAGCTGGACCTGGCGCAGCAGCAGGTGCGCTCCTACGGCGGCGGCTACGAGTCGTACCTGGAGGAGCGGGAGATCGCCCGCCGGCACGCCCGCGAGGACTACGAGGAGTACGCCGGCACGCGCGCTTCGCTGGAGGAGCGCGCCCGGTCGCAGCGGGCGTGGATGGAGAAGGGCGTCAAGAACGCCCGGCGCAAGGCGTCCGACAACGACAAGATCGGCCGCAAGTTCCGCAGCGAGGCGACCGAGAAGCAGGCGGCCAAGGCCCGGCAGACGGAGCGGCTGATCGAGCGGCTGGAGGTCGTCGAGGAGCCCCGCAAGGAGTGGGAGCTGCGGATGGAGATCGCCGCGGCGCCGCGCTCGGGCGACGTGGTGGCCGTGCTGCGGTCGGCCGTGGTGCGGCGCGGCGGCTTCGCGCTGGGCCCGGTGGACCTCCAGGTGGACTGGGCCGACCGGGTCGCGATCACCGGGGCGAACGGCTCGGGCAAGTCGACGCTGCTGGCCGCGCTGCTCGGGCGGGTGCCGCTGGAGTCGGGGTCGTCCTCGCTCGGCTCGGGCGTGGTGGTCGGCGAGATCGACCAGGCGCGCGGCCTGTTCCTGGGCGGGGAGGCGCTGGCGGACGCGTTCGAGGCGGCCGTGCCGGCGATGACGCCCGCGGACGTGCGGACGCTGCTGGCCAAGTTCGGGCTGAAGGCGGCGCACGTGCTGCGGCCCGCCGCGTCGCTGTCACCCGGCGAGCGGACGCGGGCGGCGCTGGCGCTGCTCCAGGCGCGCGGCGTGAACCTGCTGGTGCTCGACGAGCCGACCAACCACCTCGACCTGCCCGCGATCGAGCAGCTGGAGTCGGCGCTGGAGACCTACACGGGGACGTTGCTGCTGGTCACCCACGACCGGCGGATGCTGGACGCGGTGCGCACGACCCGCCGCCTGGAGGTGGCGGCGGGTCGCGTGACCGATCGCTAGCGGTTGCCCTTCACCCACTGGTCCCACGGGATCTGCCAGTCGCCGAAGCCGTCCCACGGCTGGAGCACCGGGCCGCCGGAGTTGGTGACGATCACGATGTCACCCTGCTTGGAGTTGTCGAACACCCACTTGGCGTTCTCGGGCGAGAGGTTCAGGCAGCCGTGGCTGACGTTGCGGTGCCCCTGGTCGCCCACCGACCACGGCGCGCTGTGGAAGAAGATGCCGCTGTTGGACATGCGGAACGCCCAGTCCACCGGGGTGACGTAGCCGCCGGCCTCCAGCGACAGGCCGTAGGTGCGGGAGTCCATCACCATGTGGGCGTGCTTCTCGGTGAGCACGTAGGTGCCCGTGGGGGTGGGGTTCTGGGCGTCGCCCATGGAGGTCGGCATGGTGCGCACGACCTGGCCGTTGACCTTCGTGACGACCTGGTGCGAGGCGCCGTCGGCCTCGTGGACGACCGCGTCGCCGATGGTGGTGGTGACGTGGCGGTCCTCTTCGCCGTAGATGCCGCCGCCGACGTGCTTGCCGTAGATCTTCGCGTCGATGGTGACCTTCGTGCCGGGGGTCCAGTAGTTCTGCGGCCGCCAGTGCACGGTCTTCTCGTCGAACCAGTAGAAGGCGCCCTCGACCTTGGGCTCCGTGGTGATGGAGATCATCGCCTCGGCCGCGGCCTTGTCGGCGATCGGCTCGTCGAAGTAGAAGGCCAGCGGCTGGCCGACGCCCACCGTGGAGCCGTCCAGCGGGTTGATGGAGAGGTAGGTCAGGGTGCGCGGCTTGACGGTGGTGAACGACGAGGTCCTGGTGACCGACTGCCCGTCGGCGCCCACGCCCGTCACCGCGAGGGTGTAGGTCTTGTCGTAGCCGAGCGGCTCGCTGTTGGTCCACTGGAGACCGTCGGGCGACACCTGCCCGGCGACGGCCTTGCCCTCGGGGTTGGTCAGCGCGACCTCGGTGATCTTGCCGTCCGTCGCCGTCGCCACCACGGGGACGCCGGGCGGCACGTCCACGGCCGCGTCGGCGGGCCCGGTGCTCAACGTCACGGGCTTGGGCGGCGGCGTCGACGAGGTGGAGGTCTCCTTGGGCCCGGAGGCCCCCGACGAGGCCGACCCCGACGAACACCCTGTGACCAACGTCGCAACCAGCCCGATCGCGACGACTCCCCAGGCCCCCCGCTTGCGGTACATCCACACCCTCCGCTCATCCCCGGCAGCCACATCAGCCCGTAACAGCAGGACTTCGGCTTCCCCTGACAAGGTGACGCCTGGAGGGTTGACGGTGTTGCCCAGGATGCCGGATCGTTATCAGGGCGAAGTTCCCCCTGGACGAGGGCGCGCACACCTGCCCTGACCAGGCGATTGGGAGCCGCGCCGAGCGCTGTGCTAATGTTCTCCACGTCGGACGGAGCAAGACGGTCCGAGCGCCGCTAGCTCAACTGGCAGAGCAGCTGACTCTTAATCAGCGGGTTCGGGGTTCGAGTCCCTGGCGGCGCACAACACGCGAAGAGGGCCACCACTGGTGGCCCTCTTTATTTTGCGTCAGAGCACGCGTCGAGCAGAGCGGGCCTACTTCCCGGCGTGCTCAATCCCGCAAACGACTCGCTCGCGGTTCCCGTCGAGCGCGTTCGCAACTGCGGCTTCCGACCACGCGCTGCGAAGAAAGGGTGGACGGACCACCGACCGCCCCCAGAGAGGGCTGCGCACGTCCATACTCGGGTGCTGTCGACCGGCGAGAGGACGTGGACGGGATGGGTTCCGACGGTCCACGGCAGGACAACCGGTTCACCGCGGGAGCGCTCAACGAGGTGACGAGCGTCAACGGCAGCGTGGTGCAGACCGGATCGGTCACCGGCGGCGTTCATCTGCACCACGGGCGCGACGTCCGAATGCCGTCGACACCGCACCAGCTCCCGCCGCCGAACGGCCACTTCGTCGCCAGGGACGCCGAGTGCGCGAGGTTGGCGGACCTGGCCGCTCAGGCGTCGGTGGACGCACCGGTGCTCGTCGTGATCAGCGGCCCCAGCGGTGTCGGCAAGACCACGCTCGCGATAAACGCGCTGCAACGTCGCGGCGATATCTTCCCCAACGGGCAACTGTATGCGAATCTACGCCCATACGGCAATGACAAGGACGTAGACCCCGGCGAGGTGCTCGGACAGTTCTTGAGAGCACTCGGCATACCTCCCGAGAAAATTCCCGTTGAACTCAGCGAACAGCAATCGCTTTTTCGCACCGTCACCTCGCAGCGTTCGCTCCTCACCGTGCTCGACAACGCGTCCTCCGCCGGCCAGGTTCAGGCGCTGATGCCTTCCGGCGCCGGCATGACGGTGGCGACCAGCAGATCCCGCTTGGGCGCCCTGGCCGCGGCAGGCGGCCACTTCATCAACCTGGCTCCGCTCGATGAGGAGGGTTCGCTCGCCCTGCTCAGGAAGGCACTCGGCCCCGAACGGGTGGCCCGCGAGCCCCGGTCGGCGGCGGAACTGGCCGAACTCTGCCACGGCATGCCGCTCGCGCTGTGCGGCGCCTCGGCACGCCTCAGCAGCCGGCCCGAGCGTTCGATCGCCAAGGAGGTGTCCGAACTCCGCGACGAGCACCAGCGCCTGAGCAGGCTGTCGGTCGATCCCACGCTCTCGGTGCGGGCGTCTTTCGACCTTTCGTACCGCGAACAACCGCCGCCGGGAAGAAAGATCTACCGGTTGCTGAGCCTCCACCCCGGAACCCATTTCACTCCGGAGCTCGCGAGCGCCGCAGCCAGGTTCTCCCCCGAACAAACCGACAGGGCGCTCACATCACTGGTCAACGCGAACCTGCTCGAAAGCAGGGGTGACGACACGTACCGGTTCAACGACCTCATCAGGATCCACGCACGCGAGTGCTGTGAACGACGGATGAGAGAAGAGGACCGAACTGCCGCCTTCGAGCGCATCGTGGAGTGGTACGTGCACGCCGCCCGGGCCGCCGATCGCGCCATCACCCCTTACCGACCGACGACCCGCTACGCCGACCGTCACGATGTGGGCGCGCGCAGGACCTTCGACAGCCGGAAGGCCGCGCTGACCTGGCTGGACGAGGAACGCGGCAACCTGATGGCCGTCACGAGGAGTGCGCACTCCCGCGCCATGCCCGAAGCCACCTGGCACCTCTGCGACGCCCTGTGGTCGTTCTTCCTCTACCGCAGGCACTACCGCGATCGCCTGGAGATCGACTCGATGGGCGTCGAGAGCGCACGGGCATGGGGAAACCGCAGGGCGGAAGCGGACATGCTGAAACGCCGCGGCCGGCTCTTCGGCCTGATGGGCAGGTTCACCGGTGCTGTCGAGGACCTGGAGGAGGCGGTGTCGATCAACAGGTCGATCGGGAACCCCCGGGGCGAGGCCGACTCCCTAGCCGACCTCGGCCGGGTCCACCACGACCGGGGTCGGGCGGACGATGCCCGACGATGCCTGGAGCAGGCGCTCCGGCTCCACCTGGAGCGGGATCACTCCCGGGACGCAGCCGTCGTCCAGATCCACCTCGGTCTTGTGCTGCTCGACGACAACCGGCACGAGCGGGCGCTGGAAGAGCTGCGACAGGCGCACGCCACGATGCAGCGGCACTTCGACGCGGACCCGTACAACTACGCGAGGTCGTTGATCGCCCTCGGAAGGGTGTACGTCGGCACCGGCCTCTACGACGAGGCGCTCGACCACTTGACAGAAGGACTCCAGGTCATGCGGCAGTTCGGATCGGAGTACCGGCTCGCCGAGGTGTGGAGCTTGCTGGGGCAGGTCGCCGAGGCCAGGGGGCGGAGAACGGAGGCGGAAACGCACTACCGCGGAGCGCTGCAGATGTACCTGACGCTCGACGCGCGTGAGGCGCGTAGCGTGGAACAACGTCTTCACCGCCTCAGGGAGCTGGGAGGAACGACCGGTTGATCCCCGAAGGATGGCTTCGCGTCCCCATCGGACGTGATGCCCAGCGCTGGGTCACCCGCCGCCAGGAACGCACCGCCTTGGTCGTCGCGCATTCGGTCACCGCCCTGCAACGGCTGTTGGACGTGACCGCGCTGTTCGCCTCCGACCAGCGGGTGCAAACCGTGTTCACGCAAGCTCCCGCCGTGTTCACCGCAGGGGTGCGGCCGCTGCTGGAAAGCTTGCGGGTGGTCGTCATCCCCTGGCAGCAGGCGGTCGAGACGCGGTTCGACGTCGCGCTCGCATCCGGGTACACGGGCCTGGCCGACCTCCAAGCCCCGATCGTGACGCTGCCGCACGGAGCGGGCTACAACAAGTACGTGACCCGCGCATCGCGCGAAACCCGGTCCGCCCCCCTCGCGGTGTACGGCTTGAGCGAGCAGCACCTGGTCCGAGACGGACGCGTGGTCCCGAACACCCTGGTGCTGTCCCACGAGGCCGAGATCGACATGCTGAAGGAGCACTGCCCAGTGGCCCTGCCCACAGCGGTCGTAGCGGGTGACCCCTGTTTCGACCGCCTCGCACCGGGTGTCGCGCAGCGCGTCGAGTACCGACGCCGACTCGGTGTCGAAGACGGGCAGGAACTCCTGGTGGTGAGTTCGACCTGGGGTCCCGACTCGCTCTACGGCGCTTCGGGGCACGTGCTCGACCTGGCCGTGCGGGAGGCTTCGGCCAACGGCACCGCCGTCGTGCTGCTGCTGCACCCGAACGTCTGGTTCGGACACAGCCCTTGGCAGGTCGAGGCATGGTGCAGGCCATACCGCGAGGCGGGGTTGCACCTGGTGCCGCCGTTCGCGGATTGGCGTTCCCACCTGCTCTGCGCCGACCGGTTCATCGGTGACCACGGCTCGGTCTCGCTGTACGCCGCGGCTCTGGGGATCCCGCAGCTCCGCACCGAGTTCCCGCCGGAGGCGTTGGCGCCCGGTTCCGCGATGGAGATCCTGCACCGCACGGTTCCCGTCGTGCGGCCGGACGACCCGTTGAGCGAGCAATTCGCCGAGGTCGTCCGGGAGCGGTCGCCCCGGACGTCCGCCGTCGAGTTCATCACATCACGGCCCGGGGCGTCGGCGGCGGTGCTCCGAACGGTCATCTACGGGCACATGGCGCTCGACGAGCCGGACGGGCCGGCCCGGTTCGACCCTGTTCCCGCGCCGGCCGGCTGCTTCGCCCGCTGAACCGCCGCCATGCGGAACTCGTGTGCTGGGAAGCGGAAGCCACAAGCCGGTCGACCGGGGGCCTGGTACGAGGCTCGGCGCGTGGTGCGCAGGCGGTCGTCCGGGCGCGGGTGACCTCCCTACCGGGGCGGTCGGCCGCGCTGCTGCTCCGGATCTCGTACGAGCTGCCCGGACCCGCCCGCCCCGGTGCCGCGTCGTGCCGCCGGTGGCGGAGCCGCGCTGTCAGCCGAACGCCAGCGCGATCCGGCGGCGGGCCAGCAGCCTGGTCCGCCGCACGTCGCCGCCCACGTCCACGGCGCTGCGGTCCAGCCGGTCGTAGGACTTGGCCAGCAGCCAGTGGGCTGCGTCCGCGGCGATCAGGGTCAGCGGGGCGTGGCGGGCCAGCCGGTCGCGCGCCGTGGTCACGTCGCGCGTGACGAACGCCTTGCGCACCACCCCGCCGGCCAGCTCGTCGATCAGGAACACCATCGCGTGCGCGTTCTCCGCGAACCGGTACGCGCAGGTCAGGATCAGGTACCCGGCGTCGATCGAGCGGTCGCAGACCCACGCGTCGCCGACCTCCAGGGCCGGCCCGACGGGCGGCACGGCGTTGGCCGCCCACTCGCGCGGGCGCCCGGTCAGCACGGCGGCGAGCACGCGCAGCAGGGCGTGGTTGCGCCGGCTGGGCAGGGACACGGCGTGCTCGATCAGGCCCGCCCAGAACTCCTCGTCCGGCCTCGCGTCGGCGACCGCGCGGCTGACCACCAGCTCCAGCTCCAGCGGGTCGTCCAGGTCGGGGAGCGCGCGGCAGCGGCGCAGGACCGCCCGCTGCACCGGGGTCGGCCGCGTCCCCTGTGGACGGTGCACGACCGTCGCCTTCCTGCTCACGGCGCGAGGCTGGCACGACCGGGGCACTCGGGCGAGCAACGCGCACCGCGTGCGGCGACACCACACCCGAAAGGGGACAATCTGCGGTCGTGGACGACCTGCGCGGAGCGCTGTGGCGGGCCGCGACCAACCGTCGCGCCCGGTTGCCGCGCACCTCCTCCCTGCCCGCGACCGAGGTGGACGAGGCGGTGCGGGCGGTGCTCGGGCGCGCCTTCGAGCACCTGTGGGAGCACGGGTGGCTGCCTTACGACGTGTACGAGGTGGTCCGGCGGGAGGTGGACGAGCGCGCGCTGTCGTTCCTCGTCGACTCGCTCGCGCTGGAGGCCGCGCGGTACCCGGTGCTGCACCCGACGTGGCGGGAGCAGCTCGCGGAGATCGGCGCGGAGGTCTGGTGGGACGCCGGTGCGCCGCTGGTGGACGAGTGGGCGCGCAGGCACATCGAGCTGCGCGACGACGCCGTGGCCGCCGCCGTGGCGGTGCTGGGCGTGCTGGTGGGGCTGCCGGCCCTGCCGGTGATCGTGCCGAGGCCGGGCACGCCGCTGGCCGACCTCGACCACCACAACGTGGACCCCAAGGTGCTCAACCGGGTGCGCGGGCTGCTGGCCAAGGCCGAGTCGACGCCGTTCCCCGAGGAGGCCGAGGCGCTGTCGGCCAAGGCCCAGGAGCTGGTCACGCGGCACGCGCTGGAGCGGATGCCGGTCGAGGCGCCCACCACGACCTCGCGCAGGCTGTGGCTGGACAAGCGGTACTTCGACGGGAAGGCGCAGGTCGTGCACGTGGTGGCGGAGGCCAACCGGTGCCGCGCCGTGGTGTACGACCTGGGGTTCGTGGCGCTGGTCGGCGAGGAGCTGGACCTGGAGATCGTCGAGCTGCTGTCGGCGTCGCTGCTGGTGCAGGCGACGCGGGCGATGGTGGCCGCCGGCGAGCGGGCGGGCAAGGCGTCGGAGGAGCGGTCCCTGGCGTTCCGCAAGTCGTTCCTGCTGTCTTACGCGCACCGGATCGGGGAGCGGCTGCGCGCGGCCAACGAGGTGCCCGACGACGATCGGCTGCTGCCCGTGCTGGCGGAGCGGAAGAAGGCGGTGGACGAGTACTTCGGCGCGATGTTCACCCGCACCGTGGCGAAGACCACGTCCGTGCGCAGCGCCGCGGGCTGGGACGCGGGCCGCTCGGCCGCCGACCGGGCGAACCTGTCGCTGGGCTGATCCCCCGGCCTGCCCGAGCTGCGGTTCCCCGGGACTGTCGGTGCCCGTCCCTACCCTCTGCGTCATGACGACGGCACTGGACGTGCGCAGGGTGTTCAACGTGACGCAGGAGACGAGGTTGCGCTTCAACGGCTGGTACCGCGGGCGGGGCCGGGTGGTGGAGCAGGTGATGGCGCACGAGTCCGCCGCGGTCCTGCGGGTGACCGCCGACGAGGTCGAGGCCGCCTGCCGCAGCGCGCCCGCGCCCGGCGCCGCGGACTCGCCGGGCGTCCGGGACTGGCGGCCGGACTTCCCTTTCACCGTCGTGGCCCACCACGTCGTCGAGGCGCTGGGCCGATTACCCGACTGGCCGGCGTTCCGCGGTTTCTGCGAGGCGGACGAGCGGGCGCGGGCGATGCTGTGGACACCGGCGCGGGAGGTCATCGCCGAGGTGGGCGCCGAGGCGCGGGCCGCGCTGCGCGACCGCGTCGTGCGCGACTACCTGGCGTTCCTGCGCGACGCCTACGTGCTGGCGGTGCTGCGCGGGCACGGGCTGGACGTGCGCGTGCACCCGTTGGCGGCGGTCGTGTTCGAGGTCGACGCCTGGGTGGACCGGCTGGTGCTCAACCCGCGCGGCGGCCCGCAGCGGTCGGCCGACCTGCTGGCGCGCGCGATGCCGCCGTTCTTCTTCGCCGACCTCCGGATCACCCGGTCCGCCGACGTGGGCCCGGTGTCCCTGCCGGCGCGCGACCAGCTCGACCGGGCGGCGCGGAGGCTGCGGGACGGGTCGGGCCCGGGGTGAGCCATCATGGCCGGGTGCCGAAGCTGGAGACGACGGACGACGTCCGCGCCCGGATGAGCAAGCAGCGCTCGCGCGACACGGAGATCGAGGTGGCGCTGCGGCGCGAGCTGCACCGGCTCGGCCTGCGGTACCGGGTGCACCGGCGGCCGGTGCGCGCGGTGCGGCGCGAGGCCGACGTGGTGTTCGGGCCGGCCAAGGTCGCGGTGTTCGTCGACGGCTGCTTCTGGCACGGGTGCCCGGAGCACGGCACGTGGCCCAAGCGCAACGGCGAGTTCTGGCGCGCCAAGATCGAGGGCAACCGGGCCCGGGACGCCAACACCGACCGCGTGCTGGACGAGGCGGGCTGGCTCGCGGTGCGGGTGTGGGAGCACGAGGACCCGGTCGTGGCGGCGAGTCGGGTGCGGGACGCGGTGCTGGGCCGGCGGCGTCGGCTAGCCTGAGCCCCGTGCTGTCCATGATCGACCTGTTCGCCGGCTGTGGTGGCATGACCTCCGGCTTCGCGGCGGCGGGCGGCTACGCGCCGGTCATGGCGGTCGAGTGGGACCTGCACGCGGCGGCGACGTACGCGGCGAACTTCGGCGAGGACCACATCCGCTGGACCGACATCGCGTCCGTGCCGGACGGCGCGATCCCCCGGGCCGACGTGATCGTGGGCGGGCCGCCGTGCCAGGGGTTCTCCAACCTGGGCTCCCGGGACGTCAACGACCCGCGCAACTCGCTGTGGCGCGAGTACCTGCGGTTCGTGCGGCGGGCCGAGCCCTCGGTGTTCGTGATCGAGAACGTCGACCGGTTCCTGTCCTCCACCGAGTTCGCGCTGCTCCAGGCCGAGACCGAGGGCTACGAGCTGAGCGCGGGCATCCTGCTGGCCGCGGACTTCGGCGTGCCCCAGCGCCGCCGCCGGGCCATCGTGATCGGCTCGCGGATCGGGCGGATCCCGCTGCCCGAGCCGACCCACCCGCGACACCGCTGGCACACCGTGCGCGACGTGCTGAGCGGCCTGCCCGAGAAGCCGCTCACCACGGCGCTGCCGAGGTGCGAGGTCGAGTTCTTCGGCCGCACCCTGCCCGGCCGCTTCAAGAGCCCGGACCTGCACATCGGCCGCAACCCCACGCCGCTGTCGGTGCTGCGCTACCGCCTGGTCCCACCCGGCGGGGGGCGGTTCGACCTGCCGCCGGAGCTGCTGCCGCGGTGCTGGCGGGAGAAGAAGACCGGCACCACCGACGTGATGGGCCGGATGCGGTGGGACGAGCCGTCGCTGACCATCCGCACCGAGTTCTACAAGCCGGAGAAGGGCCGCTACCTGCACCCGCAGTGGGAGCCGGGCGAGGACGGCCACCGCGTGGACCGGCCGATCACCCACCTGGAAGCGGCCCGGCTCCAGTCCTTCCCGGACCACTTCGAGTGGTGCGGCTCCAAGATCGAGGTGGCCAGGCAGATCGGCAACGCCGTGCCCCCGCTGCTGGCGAGGGCCATCGCCGAGCACCTCAAGCCGTACCTGACCGGCGCCCCGGCGGCGGCCCCGACCTGTCCCCTGTGCCCCTGACCTGCCAGGACGCCCGCACTTCCACAAATTGTCAGACCCCCGGTCTACCGTCATCACCATGACGACGACCACGTACGAGAACACCACCCGCATCGGTTCGACGACCTACCGCCTGGCGGCCACCGCAGACCCGGAGCTGGTGGTGGAGCTGACCGGCACCGACACCTCCGGCGCGCTGGTGGCCGAGGGCTCCCTGCGCCTGCCCGCCGACGCCGGGACCAGGCTGGGCAGGCTCCTGGGCCAGGTCCTGGACGCGCTGGGCAGGCTGAGCGCCCCACCGCCCAGCTCACCGGGCCACCGCCCGGCCAACGCCAACCAACCGTGGACCGCGGAACTGGACGACGCCCTGCGCGCCGAGTGGCTGGCCGCCGAGGAGGGCAGCCCGAGCACCGACCTGATCCGGGCCGTGGCCCGCCGCCTGGAGCGTTCGCCCACCTCGATCAGGTCGCGCCTGGCCAGGGTCGGCTGCGACCCGGACGTGCCCGGTCGCGCCCTCTCCGGAGGGGGCGCCGAGGTGTTCGGGGTTCAGGGTCCGGATCAGGGGCGGGTCAGGGGCAAACCCGATTCGGGAGGGGAGGGGGTGGGGTGATGCTCGAGGTGAACGCGTAGGCGGGGGAAAGGACCTCTCGTGGAGATCACCGGGCTCATCTCGGCACTGGTCATCGGCCTGATCGTCGGTGGCCTCGGCAGGCTGGTCGTGCCGGGCAAGCAGCACCTCTCGATGTTGATGACGCTCCTGGTCGGCGTGGCGGCGGCCCTGCTGGGCACCTTCGCCGCGTCGGTGCTCGGGGTGGCGGACACCTCGGGCCCCGACTGGCTGGAACTGGCGCTCCAGGTGGGCCTGGCCGGTGTCGGCGTGACGACCCTGGCACGGTCGAAGTCCCGCCAGTACCACTGATCACTGACCGACTCCCGACCGCACCGCCGGCACCACCGGTGTCACCGGCACCGCCGGCACCACCGGTCTTCCCGGTCCGATCCCGGGCAGACCGGCGATGTCGGTGACGCCGCATAGAGTCGGCCCTCGTGTTGGTGCTGCACAGCCTGGGTGCTGTCGACGGTCGGGTGGCCCTGTGGGCCGAGGACTCGCGGCTGCCCGCCCGGGTCACGGGGCGGCTGCCACGAGCGGCGGTCCCACACCCGTTCGCCATCGGCGGCGCGGAACTGCGCGCGCTGCTCGGCGGCACCGACGACCCTGGTGCCAACGGCCCCAGTTCCAGCGCCGGTACCTGGACCTGGTCCGGCCCCGAACCAGCACCGAGAACCGCAGTCGGGACCAGGGCTGGGGTCGAGGCCGCAGCCGAGGCCGGGACTGGGACCGGGGCCGCAGCCGAGGCCAGGGCTGGGGCTGGGACCGGGGCCGCAGCCGGGACTGGGGTCGGAGCCGGGGCCGGGGCCGGGGCAACGGTCGCGGTGGAGTCCGAGGCCGCGGTGGGAACCGCGGTCGAGGACGGGTTCGGGGTCGGGAGTGGCGGGACCGAAGCCGGAGAGGTGGGTGAGCTGCGGGTCTGGTTGCCTTCCTCGGCTTCCGGCCCGGTGCCCTCACCCGAGTTGGCACGGGAGCAACCGCCCCGACGCGGCGCCCTCCGGTGGCGGGAGTGGGTGGTCCCGGTCCTCTGGTGGGACGGGGCCGTGCCGGGTCGGCCGGCGGACTGCCGGCTCGCGGCCTCCGCCAAGTTCCTGACCGAGGCGGTGGATTTCGGCCTGGACCTGGTGCGGCGCGGACGAGTGCTGCCGGTGCTCGACGACGACCGGTCCGCTCGGTGGCGGGCGGCCCTGTCCGGGGTCGACTCGTTGCGCCACGCCGAACTCCGGGCGACCATGCCCGCCTCGTTCCGCGCCGCCGCGGGCGGAGTCGTGGCCGGGAACGGTGTCGAGGGCGACGGCGGGTTGCTGACCCTCGTGCTCGACCGGCTCGTCGACCGAGAGGTTCGGCGTTTGCTCGCCAACCCCACCACCAACCCCGCTGCCGGCACCGCCACCGACCACACCACCGCACCCACCAACGGCCTCACCACCGACGGCACCGCCAGCCCCACCAGCCACACCGCCGACCGCACCACCAGCCACACCGCCGCCCCTACCCCCAGCCTCACCACCGCCCCCACCGTCAACCCGCGCGAGGACGGCGTGGTCGGGCGATGGCTGGCCGCGTTGGCGGGTGATCCCCGGGTCGAGGGGGCTGCCGGTGAGGTGGCCGGGTTGCGCCGACTGCTGGACACCTGGGCCGCGCGCGGGTTGCGGGAGAGTCCGGTTCGGACCTGCTTCCGGCTCGTCTCGCCCGACCAGGGCGGGTTCCTCACCGAGCAGTGGCGGGTCGAGTTCGTGCTCCAGGCCGTTGACGAGCCGAGCGTCCAGGTGTCGGCCCAGCAGTTGTGGCGCCGGGGTGACGCGGCGTTGAGGAGGTGGGTCGATCGGCCGGACGAGGTGCTGCTCGGTGATCTCGGCCGGGCCAGTCGGCTCTACCCCGCGCTGGACCGCGCCCTGGCGGCCAAGCGGCCCGTCGAGCTGGAGCTGGACGTCGAGGGCGCCTACGACTTCCTGACGCACGCGGGGTTGTTGGCGCAGGCCGGGTTCGGGGTGCTGCTGCCCTCCTGGTGGCGGCAGCCGAGCCGGCTCGGGCTCACCCTCGAGGTGACCAGCCGCGGCACGGCGGGGACCGTCGCCAAGGAGAGCGAACTCGGGCTGAAGGTGCTCGTCGACTACCGGTGGGAGCTGTCGCTCGGCGACGAGCGGTTGACCGAGGCCGAGTTGACCGCGCTCGCCAAGGCCAAGGTGCCGCTGGTCCGGGTGCGCGGCCAGTGGGTGCACGTCGACCGCAAGCGGCTCGCCGCGGGCCTCGCGTTCCTCGGGCGCGGCGGCGGGCGGATGACGGCCGCCCAGGTGCTGCTGCACTCCGGCCTGCACCCGGACGACGCGGCGCTGCCGTTGCCGCTCAACGGGGTCAGGGCCACCGGCTGGCTCGGCGACCTGCTGTCCGGCGAGGCGGAGCAGCGGCTGGAACCGGTGGAGCACCCGCCGGGGCTGGTCGGGGAGCTGCGGCCGTACCAGCGGCGCGGGTTGGCGTGGCTCGCGTTCCTGGACCGGCTGGGGCTCGGGGCGTGCCTGGCCGACGACATGGGGCTGGGCAAGACCGTGCAGCTGCTGGCGCTGGAGGCGCACAACCGCCGGCACGGCGACCGCCCGCCGACGCTGCTGGTGTGCCCGATGTCGGTGGTCGGCAACTGGCAGCGGGAGGCCGCGCGGTTCACCCCCGGCCTGCGGGTCCGCGTCCACCACGGCGCGGGGCGGGCGCTCGACACCGACTGCGACCTGGTGGTCACCACCTACGCGGTCGTCGCGCGGGACGCGGACCAACTCGCCCGCGTGGAGTGGGACCGGGTGGTGCTCGACGAGGCGCAGAACATCAAGAACAGCGCGACGCGGCAGTCCAGGGCGGTGCGGGCGCTGCCCGCGCGGCACCGCGTGGCGCTGACCGGCACGCCGGTGGAGAACCGGCTGGCGGAGCTGTGGTCGATCATGGACTTCGCCAACCCCGGCGTGCTGGGCTCGCTCAGCACGTTCCGCGCCCGCTTCGCCGTGCCCGTCGAGCGGCACCACGACGAGGACGCGGCGCTGCGGCTGCGCCGGATCACCGGCCCGTTCGTGCTGCGCCGGCTCAAGACCGACCCGCGGGTCATCACCGACCTGCCGGACAAGATCGAGGTCACGCAGCTGTGCACGCTGACCGCCGAGCAGGCGTCGCTGTACCAGGCGGTGGTGGACGACATGTTCGCGCGGATCGCCGAGGTGCGCGGCATCCAGCGCCGCGGCGTGGTGCTGGGCACGATGTCCAAGCTCAAGCAGGTCTGCAACCACCCCGCCCAGCTGCTCGGCGACTCCTCGCGCGTCGCGGGCCGCTCGGGGAAGCTGGCGCGCCTGGAGGAGGTCCTGGAGGAGGCGCTGGCGGACGGCGACAAGGCGCTGTGCTTCACCCAGTTCACCGAGTTCGGCGCCCTCGTCGCGCCGCACCTGGCCGCGCGGTTCGACACCGAGGTGCTGTTCCTGCACGGCGGCACCCCGAAGAAGGCGCGGGACGAGATGGTCCGGCGGTTCCAGGAGGAGGGCGGGCCGTCGGTGTTCGTGCTGTCGCTGAAGGCCGGCGGCACGGGGCTGAACCTCACCGCCGCCAACCACGTCATCCACCTGGACCGCTGGTGGAACCCCGCCGTGGAGGACCAGGCCACCGACCGGGCGTTCCGCATCGGGCAGCGCAACCACGTGCAGGTGCGCAAGTTCGTGTGCGTCGGCACGCTGGAGGAGCGGATCGACCGGATGATCGAGGAGAAGCGGGGCCTGGCGCAGCTCGTGGTCGGCGCGGGCGAGGACTGGCTGACCGAGTTGTCGACCGGCGAGCTGCGCGAGCTGCTCGCCCTGTCCGGGGAGGCCGTCGGTGGTTGACCGCACGATCTACTGGCACGGCGAGCGCCCGCCGTCGCGGCCCATCCGGGTCGAGGGCGGGCTGACGCTGCGCAGCAAGCGCGGCGAGGTGGCGCGCACCTGGTGGTCGCGCCGGTTCGTGGAGGTGCTGGAGTCGTTCGGCATGGGCGGGCGGCTCGTCCGGGGGCGCGCCTACGCGCGGACCGGGCAGGTGATGAGCCTGTCGCTGTCGACGAGCCTGGTCGTGGCGCTGGTGATGGGGTCGCGCGCGGAGCCGTACCGGGCGCGGATCGGGGTGCGGAAGTTCGACGAGGACGAGTGGGCGCGCATCGAGCACCGCCTGGCGGACCGGGCCGTCTTCGCGGCGAAGCTGCTCGCGGGCGAGATGCCGGCCGAGATCGAGGACGTGTTCGCCGAACTCGGCCTGTCGTTGTTCCCGGACACCCTGCGCGAGCTGTCGATGGACTGCACGTGCCCGGACTGGGAGGTGCCGTGCAAGCACCTCGCCGCGGCCTGCTACCTGCTGGCCGAGTCGTTCGACCGCGACCCGTTCGAGATCCTGGCCTGGCGCGGCCGGTCGCGGGAGGATCTGCTCGACCGGCTGCGCGAGCTGCGGGCCCCCATGCGCCCCGACGCGCACGACGACCACGACCACGGCACCGGACGCGAACCGGGTGAGGCAGGTGCTCCAGGCGGGTCGGGAGAGGACGCCGCGCCCCCGTCCCGGGAGGACCCGTTCGAGTCGTTCTGGACCCGGCCGAAACCGCACGCGGCGGTGCCGGACATCCCCGAGCCGATGCCCGGACGGCCGGACGCGCTGCTCGACCAGCTCGACCCCCTGGTGATGGCGGGCCGGTCGGTCACGGACGAGCTGCGCCCGCTCTACCGGTCGATCGCCAAGCCGTAGCGAACGTCAAGCCGTAGCGAACACCGGGCGCCAGCCAACACCGGACCGCTGCCGACCCACCGCCCGCGCACGACCGGCGGGTTCACCGTGCCGGACCGGACGACACGCGATGCCCGAGTGGACGACACGCGATGCCGGAGTGGAGGACACGCGGTGTCCGGGTGGAGGACACGCGGTCAGCCGCCGGCTACCGAGGGGAGGATGTGGACCTCGGCGCCGGGGGCCAGCTCGGTGTCCGGGCCGGCCAGGCGGCGGCACTCCTCGCCGTCCACGAAGAAGTTCACGTAGCGGCGCAGGGCCGACCGCTCGTCGCGCAGGCGGCGGTCCAGCAGCGGGTACCGGGCCGCCAGGTGGTCGAGCAGGCCGCCCAGGGTGGCGGGCTCGGCCAGGTCGACCTCCAACCTGGACTCGTCGCCCGCCACCTGGCGCAGCTGGCCGGGGATGAGGACCACCACCCGCACGGCCTCACACCTCCGCCGCGCGCACGCACACCACGTCCGGCAGGTGCGCGGCGACCTGCCGCCACGTGTCGCCCTCGTCGGTGCTGGCGTACACCTCGCCCGACCGCGACCCGAAGTAGACGCCGGCGGGCGTGGCGGTGTCGGTGCACATGGCGTCGCGCATCACCCCCGTCCAGAACCCGTCCGGCAGCCCGGTGCGCAGCGCCTCCCAGGACGCGCCCGCGTCGACCGAGCGGTACACCGCGCACCGGCCGCCGGGCGGGAAGCGGTCGCCGTCGGCGGCCAGCGGGAAGTTGTAGACGACCTCGGGCCGGTGCGGGTGGACCGCCATCGCGAACCCGAAGTCCGACGGCAGCCCGTCCGCGATGGACGTCCACGTCCCGCCCTCGTCGTCCGACCGGTAGACGCCGTGGTGGTTCTGGAGGAACAGCCGGTCCGGCACGTCCGGGTGCCGCACGACCTTGTGCACGCACTGGCCGAACTCGGGGTACGGGTCGGGCAGGAAGTACGCCTTGATGCCGGTGTTGCCGGCCTGCCACGAGCGGCCGCCGTCGGACGTCCGGTACACGCCGCCGGTCGACATGGCCACGGTCAGCCGTCGCGGGTCGCTGGGGTGCGGCAGGACCGTGTGGACCGCCTGCCCGCCGAAGCCCGCGTCCCACCGCGGCCGGTGCGGGTGCTCCCAGAGGCCCTCGACCAGCGAGTAGGTCCGGCCGCCGTCCTCGGAGCGGAACAGCGCCGACGGCTGCGTGCCCGCGTAGACGACCTCCGGGTCGGGCGTCAGGGCGAGCTGCCACACGCGCTCCAGCGACGCCTCGGCCGGGAACGCGATGGGCGCCCGGTCCGGCTCCTGCCAGGACGCGCCCAGGTCGTCGCTGGTGACCACGGTGGGCCCGAAGTGGGAGCTGCTCGTGCCCGCGATCAGGCGCCGCCGACGCGGGTCGACGGCCACCGCGTACACCTCGGTCATCGGGTGGTGCGGGCCGTCCAGCGCCCACGTGACCCTGTCCTCGCTGGTCGCGAGCCACAGTCCTTTCCGGGTGCCGATCGCGAGCAGGTGCATGGCGTCCCTCCTGGTTGTGACGTGGGGCACGCTACGCCGGGGGTGTGACAATTTCGCGCGGACGCGGAATGGGCACCCGAGCACTTCTCGCGGACGACACCGATTGTCGTCCAGCGTCTTGACTGGTGGTGCGCGCTCGGTGTTTCGTCGCTCACCAGGCGACAACACCGGAGGAGAACCGCGCATGACCGCGTCCAAGGCACTGCGGGCCCTGCGCGAGGCGCTCGTGCTGGAACACCTGGAATCGGAGAACGAGCACGAGTTCGACAGCGCGATCGGGGCGTTCGACCACCCGCGCTGCGAGATCGTGTCGACGGGCCAGGTCTTCGAAGGCAGGGAGGAGTTCGCCGGGTATTACGCGCACGTCCGGACGGCCCTCCCCGACCGGCGCAGCAGGCTGGTGGAGCTGCACCACGCCGACGGCGCCGTGATCGTGGAACTGGAGCTGGAGGGCACCCACGTGGGCAGCCTGGGTGGCGAGGAGCCGACCGGCCTGCCGTTCCGGGTGCGGGCCACCGCGTTCTTCGTCTTCGACGGCGCGCGGTTGGTGGGCAAGCGGGTCTACGGCGACCAGCTCGGCCCCGCGCCCGCGCTGGCGGGCTGAACCGGCGGGTAACCGGAGCCGAGGACCTGGGGCCGGCGAGCCCGGAGCCGCAGGCCCGGAGGTCGGCGGGTGCCCAGGGCCGGAGACCCGGAGGCCGGCGGGGCCCGGAGCCGGCGGCCACCGGCCCGGCGGGACGAGACGGGCCGCCACCCCCGGCGAGGGGGGTGACGGCCCGCGGAAAGCCCCGGATCAGGTGATCCGGTCAGGTCAGACCGGTCGAACCGCCTGCGCCTGCGGGCCCTTCTGGCCCTGCCCGATCTCGAACTCCACCCGCTGGTTCTCTTCCAGGGTGCGGTAGCCGGTGCTCTGGATCTCCGAGTAGTGCACGAACACGTCGGCGCCACCGTTGTCCGGGGAGATGAAGCCGAAGCCCTTCTCCGCGTTGAACCACTTGACGGTGCCCTGAACTGCCATCTTGCTACTTCTCCTCTAACAGGTGCCGGATCGCGCTTGCGACCACCGGGTCCGCTGGGGCCCCGGCCCCTCCTGGCGAGGAGTGTTCGGCGCCCGCAACTCCGTTCCGCGAGCGTGGTGGATCACGAACACAGAAAGGTACGACCGCTGACAGTCAACCACGGGATACCGCCGGCAGTCGAGCGCCAGAACGCGGCGAGTCGCACTGCTACCGTGAAACGAGACGGTGACCACAGGGGGTCTTGACATGCCGGAACCGGTTCTGCTGTCCATCGCCGCGCTGCTGGCCACGCGGGCCGTCTCGGGGCTGTACGAGCTGGTCCGGGCCAGGTTCGCGGACGACCAGGTGGCGACCGCGGCCCTCACCGCGGCCGAGGGGGCGGCCGAGGACTCGCCGCAGGTCCGCGCCCTGGGCGACGTGCTGGAACGCGCGGTGGTCGCCGACCCGGGCTTCGGCGACGAGCTGCGGCGCGCGCACGCGGAGGCGGTCCGGGAGGGCCGGGTCAACCAGACCGGCCGGGTGACCAACTCCATCTCCGGCACCGTCCACGGCAACGTGCTCCAGGCCGGCGACATCCAGGGCGGCGTCAGCTTCAAGTAGCCCCGGCGGGTGAAGATGGGGTGATGTACTCGCTCCACCTGCCCCAGGCCCGGCTGCTGTTCTTCTTCCTCGGACTGGTGCTGACGTTCGTCTTCATCCGGATCAGCGTGCGCATGATCCGGGCGGGCGTGCGGTGGTGGCCGGGCAACGTCACCCCTGGTGGGACGCACATCCACCACGTCGTGTTCGGCGCGGTGTTCATGATGCTCGGCGGCGTGACCGGCCTGGCCGCGGCCGACGACCAGTACGGGGTGCGCGCGGGCGCGGCGGCGCTGCTGGGCGTCGGCACGGCGCTGGTGCTCGACGAGTTCGCGCTGATCCTGCACCTGCGCGACGTGTACTGGACCAAGGACGGCAGGCTGTCGGTCGACGCGGTGTTCCTGGCGATCGGCATGACGGGCCTGCTGCTGCTCGGCGCCCGCCCGCTGGGCTACGAGGAGTTCTACGGCGACGGCCTGGCGGTGCGGGTGGTCCTCATCCTGGTCAACCTGGGGTTCGCGGTCGTGGCGCTGCTCAAGGGCAAGGTGTGGACCGGCCTGCTCGGGCTGCTGGTGCCGGTGCTGCCGGAGATCGGCGCGGTGCGCCTGGCGCGGCCGGGTTCGCCGTGGGCGCGCTGGCGGTACACCGAGGGCTCCCGCAAGCTGCGCCGCGCCTACCAGCGGGAGGCCCGGATCCGCCAGCCGCTGATCCGCGCCAAGATCCGCGTGCAGGAGTTCATCTCCGGGCGGCACGACCTCGACGCCTGAGGCCGTCCGGAGCACCGACTTCGGGGGTCCGCAACGTACGACTCGCCGGTCCCGGGCGTACGACTCGCGCGGTCCAGTAGGTCTTTTGAGAAAACTCTCGGCGATAGGGTGGGTGCCATGCAGCGGACGCGGTTCGGCGACATGGTCTGTTCGATCGCGCGCACCATGGACGTCATCGGCGAGCCGTGGTCACCGCTGGTCCTGCGCGACGTCTACCTGGGCGTCACGCGCTTCGACCAGCTCCAGGCCGGCCTGGGCATCTCCCGCAAGGTGCTCGCCGAGCGGTTGCGCTGGCTGGTCGAGCAGGGGGTGCTGGAGCGGCGGCCGTACTCGACCAAGCCGCCGCGGCACGAGTACGGGCTCACGCCCAAGGGCGTCGAGCTGGTCGAGCTGCTGATGGTGATGGTCCGCTGGGGCGACCGCTGGGCGGCGGGCGAGGCGGGCCCGCCCGTGCTGTACCGCCACCGCGCGTGCCGGCGCGTCGCGCACGTGGAGCTGCGCTGCTCGGAGTGCGGCGAGCCGATGGGCCCGGCCGACGTGGACGTGCTGCCGGGCCCCGGCCGCCGCCGGCCGGACCTCAGTTGACCAGGATGCCCAGTTCGGCGCAGTCGGCGGCGGTGTCGCCCTCGCACAGGTCCCCCGGCTTGACCGCGCTCTGCGCCACCAGTGCGCGCACGTTGTCCCTGGTGATCAGGTCCGCGCCCAGCAGCACCGACTTCACGTCCCGCCGCGAGACCAGGTCGCGCGTGTTGCCGGTGGCCAGGTCGTCCGCGCCGCTGTGGTCGCCCTTCGCCACGGCGATGGCCAGCCGCGCGGCGGCCTCGGCCTCGTCGCGGATCGGCTTGTAGACCGTCATGCACTGCTCGCCGCGCAGGATGGCGCGCAGGCCCTCCAGGGTGGCGTCCTGCCCGGTCACCGGCACCTGCCCGGCCAGGCCCCTGGCCCTGAGCACCTCGATGACCGCGCCGGCCAGGCCGTCGTTGGCCGCGACCACGCCGTCCACGCGCCCGGCGTTGCCGTTGAGCATCTGCTCGAACTTGGCCTTGCCGATCAGCGGGTCCCACTTGTCGATGGCCTCGCTGCCCACCAGCCGCAGCTCGCGGCTGTCGTAGAGCGGGCCGAGCAGGCGGCGCTGGCCGTCGGCGAACAGGGTCGCGTTGTTGTCCTGCGGCGCGCCCTGGAGTTCGATGACCTGCGCGCCCGGCTTGTCGCCCAGGCACTTCAGCAGGCCCTCGGCCTGCAGCTCGCCCACGTTGAGGTTGTCGAACGAGACGTAGTACTCGGCGTGGCCGCCCAGGCTGATCCGGTCGTAGTTGATGACCGGGATGCCCGCCTCCTTGGCCTTGCGCTCGACCTCCGCGCCGCCCTCCGGCGTCAGCGGGGTCGTCATCAGCACCTTCACCCCGCGCGCGATCATCGAGTCGGCGATGCTCGCGAACCTGGCCTCGTCGCCCTCGGCGTTCTCGATGACGCCCTCGATGCCCGCGAAGTTGAACGCCCGGCTGAGCAGCGGCGCGTCCTGCGTCTCCCAGCGGTCCGACGACGTGCGGTCGGGCAGGATGACCCCGACGACCGGTTTGTCCTCCTCGCCGCCCGCGCTCGGGGCCAGCGGGTCCGGCCCGCTCCCGCAGGAGGCCGCGGTCAGGATCAGCAGACCGGTGGACACGGCTCTGGCCAACCTTTGCATTCGCCAACCCCTTGTCCGGCCACGTCGACGCCGACGGACCGAAGAAAGTCAATGTTGCGGAATTCCATCCCCCCGGTGGCGGGTTCGTCAAGACGTAGCAACCGACCGGCTCCGAATGGGCCGCGCCAATGGGGCGGTTGACCTTGGAACCTGGTCACAACGGCTGCTCAACCGGTTGCTTCGGCCGTAACTATCACGCTCCGCACCTGATTGGTCACGGAGCCGGAACGTGCGAAAGGGGGCTCGTCTTTCGGCAATTTCTGTGCGAAAGTGTCGCCTGCCGAACCCTGGCCGGGTGTGTGAGGAGAAGACAGCGTGAGAATCATCCCCGCAGCGCTGGTGGCCGCGACCGCCGCGGTTCTGCTCGCCTTGGGCGCCGGGCCGGCCGCCGCACAGGTAAAGCCGGACCAGACCGTCGCCGAAGTCTCGAAGTCGCTCACCTACCTCTCGACGAGCGCCGTTCAGGACAACCGCGACATGTAGTTCCCGTGAAAGATCCCCGCTCACCGCGAACGGCGAGCGGGGATTTCGGCACGTCCGCGGCTCAGCCCAGGGCGGTGCCCAGCGCCTGCCAGTCCAGGACCGGCGCGGCCAGGTCGCGGATCGCGGCCAGCAGCCCGAGCCGCGCCCGCCGGACCTCCGGGTCCTCGGCCATCACCAGCACGTCGTCGAAGAACGTGTTGACCGGCGCGGTCAGCACGGTCGCCGCGGCCGCGAACGCCGCCAGGCCGGTCACCCCGGCCGGCACCCCGCCCAGGGCCTCGTGCAGCGCCACCTCGGCGGGCTCGGCCAGCACCCGCGGGTCGTACTCGCCGACGGTGTCCGCGGGCACGATCCGCCGCACCCGCTGGAGCGCGGCGACCAGCGCGGCGAAGTCCGGGTCGCCGGCCAGGTCGGTCAGCTCGGCCAGCGTCGCGTCGGCCACGGCGGGCGCGTCGGCCAGCGGCAGCACCGCGTTGACGAACCGGTGGTCGTGGCCCGCGTCCAGCAACTGCTGCTCGTAGCGGCGCACCGCGAACTCGCGCGCCACCTCCAGCGCCTCCGCGGACACCTCCAGCTCCTGCGCGGCCAGCGACAGCGCCCTGGTGAGGGTGATGTCCTTGAGGTCCGGGAACGCCCGCAGCACGCTCACCGCGCCCAGCGCCGCCCGCCGCAGCCCGAACGGGTCCGAGCTGCCCGTGGGGTTCGCGCCGATCCCGAACAGGCCCGCCAGCAGGTCGAACCGGTCCGCCAGGGACAGCAGCGCGCCCGGCCTGGACCCCGGCAGCGCGTCGCCCGCGGAGCGCGGCAGCTCCATCTCGAACAGCGCCCGCGCGACCTCGGGGGTCTCCCCCGCCCGCTCGGCGTACTCGCGGGCCATCACGCCCGCCAGGCTCGACAGCTCGATCACCATCTGCGAGCCGAGGTCGAACTTGGCCAGCTCGCCCGCGCGCGCCAGCGTGTCGTCGTCCGCGCCGACCACCTCGGCCAGCCGCCGGGCCAGCACCGCGATCCGGCCCGCCCGGTCGGCCATGGAGCCCAGCTTGTCCGCGAACGTGAGCTTGTCCAAACCGGACTTCATGTCCTCCAGCGGCGTGCGCAGGTCGGCGCGCCAGAAGAACGCGGCGTCCTCGTAGCGGGCGCGCAGCACCGCCTCGTTGCCGGCGCGGACCAGGTCTTCGTCCACGTCGCCGTTGGCCACGGCCACGAAGTGCGGCAGCAGCGAGCCGTCCCGGCCGCGCACCGGCAGGTAGCGCTGGTGCTTGCGCATGACCGTGGTGAGGATCTGCGCGGGCAGCTCCAGGTAGCGCTCCTCGAACGAGCCGAGGATCGGCGTGGGCCGCTCGACCAGGTTGGTCACCTCGTCCAGCACGCCGTCGAGGTCCACCACGCCGCCGACGGACGCGGCCAGCCGCTCCGCCTCGGCCACGATCGCGGCCCGGCGGTCCTCGGCGGACACGACGATCCCGTGACCGGCCAGGAACTCCCGGTAACCGTCCGCGGTGGACACCTCCACCACCGGCTGGTCGGCGGTGCGGTGCACGCGGGTCCTCGGCTCGGCCCGGAGGGACGACACGGCGACCGGCACGGGCGTGGCGCCCAGCAGCGCCAGCAGCCACCGGATCGGGCGGGTGAACGACAGCTTCGGGTCGTTCCACTTCATGTTCTTCTCGGCGCGCAGCTCGGCCACCACCTCGCCGAGCAGGCCGCTGAGCACCTCGACCGCGCCGCGGCCGGGGTCGGTGCGCACCACGGCGACGTGCTCGACGCCGTTCTCGGTGACGCGGCCGAGCTCCTCGACGGCCACGCCCTGGCCGCGGGCGAAGCCCTGCGCCGCCTTGGTCGGGTTGCCGTCGGCGTCGAACGCGGCCGACACGCGGGGGCCGCGCGCGGTCTTCTCGGCGTCCGGCTCGCGCGGCGCGACGTCGGCGACGAGCACCACGACTCGGCGCGGCGTGCCGTGGACCTCGATCGCGCTGTGCGCGAGGCGGGTGGCGGCGAGCTTGTCGGCGACCGCGGCGCGCACGGCGTCCACCGTGCGCGTGACCTCGGCGGGCGGCAGCTCCTCGGTGCCGATCTCGAACAGCAGCGCGGCGGGCTCGGAGACCTCGGGGAAGGTGTCGGGCGGGGTCGCCGGCGCCGGGGCCTCGGCCAGGCCGAGCGGGTGGCCCAGCTCCTCCCGGCGGGCCGCCCACAGCTGGGCGACCTCGCGGGCCAGGCCCCGCATCCGCCCGAACGCGCGGGCGCGCTCGGTGGTGCTGATCGCGCCCCGGGCGTCGAGCACGTTGAACGCGTGCGAGCACTTCAGCACGTAGTTGTGCGCGGGCACGGGCAGGCGCGCGTCGAGCATCCGGCGCGCCTCGGCCGCGTACTCCTCGAACAGCCGCTTGTTCGCCTCCACGTCGGCGTCGTCGAGGTAGTAGCGGCTCATCTCGTACTCGGACTGGCCGAACGCCTCGCCGTAGGACACGCCGGGCGCGTACGCGATGTCCTTGAAGTGGTCGACGCCCTGGAGCGCCATCATGATCCGCTCGATGCCGTAGGTGATCTCCACGGACACCGGGTCCAGCGACATGCCGCCGGCCTGCTGGAAGTAGGTGAACTGGGTGATCTCCAGGCCGTCGAGCCAGACCTCCCAGCCCAGGCCCCAGGCGCCCAGCGCGGGCGAGGCCCAGTTGTCCTCGACGAACCGGACGTCGTGCGCGCGGACGTCGATGCCCAGCGCCTCCAGGCTGCCCAGGTACAGCTCCTGGGGGTTGCCGGGGTCGGGCTTGAGGATGACCTGGAACTGGGTGTGGGTCTGGAGCCGGTTCGGGTTCTCGCCGTACCGCGCGTCGTCGGGCCGCACGCTGGGCTCGACGTAGGACACGCGCCACGGCTCGGGACCCAGCACCCGCAGCACGGTGGCCGGGTTCAACGTACCGGCGCCGACCTCGGTGTTGTACGGCTGCACGACGATGCAGCCCCGGTCGGTCCAGTACTTGGTCAGCGCGAGCAGCGCATCCTGCATGGTGAGCACGGGGTCAGAGTCTACGAACGCCGTGAAGTCGACCTCACAATCGGGTTACCGCGCTGGTCAGGACGGGTCGGGACCCGGTATCACGGCGTCACCGGGAAGCCCTGTGCGAGGCTTGTCCGCAACCCGGGCGCGGGTTGACGCGTCCCTGGGGGCGTACCCGGGTATTCGGAGGGAGTGGGAGTGGACAACCGGCCGCCGGGGCCAGGCGAACCTGACGGGTTCCGCGGGCGACCCGTTCCTCCTCGCACCCCTCCGACGGGCAGGCGCGGGGCGCCCGAGCCGCCGTCCGGGAGGCCGGGCGCCGAACGCGCGCCCGGTGACCGGCCGCGACGTGCCGTCCCGCCCGCGCCCGACCAGGACCGCCCCGGACCGCGTCCCCGTCCGGCCACCCCGCCCCGACCCGCGGACGCGCCCCGGCCCGTGCGCGGGCAGGCCGACCCGAGGGCGGCCGGCGACGGCGTCGAACGGGGTGGGCGGGCCGCCGGACCGCGCGGTGACGCGGCGGGCGCGGGCGGTCGCGCCGCACCGCGCCGGGTGAACCCGGCCGCGCGCGCCGCCGCGCCGAGGGCCCGGACCGAGTCCGAGAGCACGGCCAGGATCGACGGCGACGCGGCCGAACGGGCCGAGTCGGCCGGGCGGGCGCCCGCGCCGGCCAACGCGGGCCGCGTCGTGGCCAGGTCCGGCGGGGTCGCCGCGCCCAAGGCCCGCGCCGAGGAGATCCGCCGCGCCAGGGCGGCGGCCGCCGCCGAGCCCGAGGAGCGCCCGAGGCCCGCGCCCGTGCGCACCGGGCCGCCGCGCGGGCGACCGCCGCAGCGCGCCCGGAACGGGTCGCTGGTCGGCCGCACGGTCCTCGCGTTCTTCTCGACGGTCGTGCTGCTCGGCACCGGCTACGGCTGGGCCAACTACCAGCAGCTGAGCAAGAACCTGTCCACCACCGACGTGATCAGCGACGGGGGCGGCGGCGAGAAGCCCGCCGACGGCTCGATCGACATCCTCATGGTCGGCATGGACAGCCGCACCGACGCCAAGGGCAACCCGCTGCCCCAGGAGGTCCTCAACGAGCTGCAGGCCGGCGACGAGACGGCGGGCGGCCTGAACACCGACACGATCATCCTCATGCACGTGCCGAACGACGGCGGCAAGGCGGTCGCGGTGTCGTTCCCCCGCGACTCCTACGTGAAGATCGCGGGCGGGTACGGGCGGCACAAGATCAACTCGGCGTACGGCTACGGCAAGAACGAGGGCCTGGAGGAGCTCCGGAAGGAGGGCGTCACCGACCCCGCCCAGCTGGAGACGGGCTCCCGCCAGTACGGCGCCAAGACCCTCATCGGCACCGTCGAGGACCTCACCGGCATCACCGTCGACCACTACGCCGAGGTCAACCTGGTCGGCTTCTACGAGATCACCAAGGCCATCGGCGGCGTCGAGGTGTGCCTGAACCAGGCGACCCGGGACGAGTTCTCCGGCGCGGACTTCCCGGCGGGGCAGCAGCGGATCCAGGGCCGCGACGCGCTGGCGTTCGTCCGGCAGCGGCACGGCCTGCTGCGCGGCGACCTCGACCGGATCGTGCGGCAGCAGGTGTTCATGGCGGGCCTGGCCAAGCAGGTGCTGTCCGCGGGCACGCTGTCCGACCCGGGCAGGCTCGGCGACCTGATCGACGCGCTGACCAAGTCCATCGTGCTGGACGAGGGCTGGGACGTGCTCCAGTTCGCCAACCAGATGAGGAACCTGACCGGCGGCAACCTGCGGTTCGAGACCATCCCGACCGGCAGCCTGGAGCTGGAGACGCCCGAGGACGGCCTCGCCGTCGAGGTGAAGGAGCGCGAGGTCGCGAAGTTCTTCGAGGGCCTCGGTGGCGGCGCGGTCACGCCCGCCGACACCACGACGAGCGTCGACCCGGCCACCGTGGTCGTGGAGGTCTACAACGCCTCGGGCGTCGGCGGGCTGGCCGGGCGCGTGCTCCAGTCGCTGGTGACCGAGGGCTTCGTGGACGGCGGCACCGGCAACGCCCCGTTCGAGGAGGTCTCGGCGGTCCGCTACGGCGAGGGCGGCGAGGCGGCGGCGGAGGCCGTCGCGGACGCGCTGGGCATCGACGTGGAGCAGGACGACGAGGTGCCGGCCGGCCGCACCCGCGTGGTCGTGGGCAGCGACTACACCGGTCCGGGCGCGCAGAACTTCGCGGGCGGGCCGCTGGTCGGCCTGGACGGCGCGCGGCGGCAGCCCACCACGACGGACACGACGACCGAGCAGCCCATCACCGCGGACGGTGTGCGCTGCGTCAACTGATCCCGGGGGGCGGTTCATGGGGGACTTCGGCAGGCGGGCGCGCGACCGCGCGGCCCGGTTCGCCCGCGCGCTGACGTGGCGGCGGGCGCTCGCCGCGGCCGTGGCGCTCGCGGCGCTGGCGGTCACGCCGTGGGCGTGGGTGCAGCTGAGCAGCGCGCCCTACCGGCACACCGCGGCCGACGTGCCGGAGGCGCCGGTGGCGCTGGTCCTCGGCGCGGGCCTGACCAGGTCGGGCACGCCCACGTCGTTCCTGGCGGGCCGGCTGGACGTGGCGGCCGAGCTGTACCGGACCGGCAAGGTGCGGGTGCTGCTGGTCAGCGGTGACAACAGCACCACCGACTACGACGAGCCGGGCGCGATGCGGGACTACCTGGTCGCGCGCGGCGTCCCCGGGCAGGTGGTCGTGGCCGACTACGCGGGCTTCGACACGTGGGACTCGTGCACGCGCGCCAAGCGCGTCTTCGGCGTGTCGGCGCTGACCGTGGTGACCCAGTCGTTCCACCTGCCGCGGGCGGTGGCGCTGTGCCGGGCGGCGGGGCTGGAGGCCAACGGCGTGGGGCACGACACCTCGCGCGGGTGGGCGGCCACGACGGCCTACGGGCACTTCCGCGAGGTCTTCGCGGCGGTCAAGGCGATGTGGGACGGCCTGGTGGCCAGGCCCGACCCCACTTTCCTCGGTCCACTGGAGAGTGGCGTGACCAGCGCTTTGCGGCTTTAAACACTACTCTCAGTACTACTGGGTTAGCCCGATCGGGCGATAAACCGGACAAGGTGCGTAAGCAACCGACGAGTAATGCCTTCCATCTGCGTGGGTCCACCGGGACCCGGGGTGGACATGGAGGACTCGACGGTGCAGATCGACACAGCGGCGTACCAGCGCGTGCTCGGTGATGAGCTCCGCAGCCTTCGCAAGCAGCGGGGGTGGACCCGCAAGGAGCTCAACCGCCGGCTGCAGAGCGACATCTCGCTCCAGACGCTGGCCACCTACGAGCTGGGCACCCGCCAGTGCTCGGTGGTCCGGCTGGTGGAGATCTGCACCGCGCTGGGCGTGCCGGCGCACCAGGTGCTCGCCCGCGTGCACGAGCGGGTGTTCGGCGACGCGCCGGCCGGGCACCTGCCCGTCGACCTCACCTCGGTCGTCACCGACGGCAGGCCCCAGCTGCTGCCGCTGCGGCGCTGGGCGCAGGGCCGGCTCGCGCAGCTCGTGCCCGGCCAGTCGACCGAGGTCCACCTGGACCTGCCGGCGCTGGAGTACATGGCCCAGTTGTGCCAGCTCAGCACGGTGGAGCTGATCAGGACCCTGCGGGAGCTGGACCACCACGGCCACCGGTAGCATCGGGGGGACTCCCCTCCCACCCACCGATGCAGGACGTCGCTTGCCGAACACTCCAGGTGCAGACCCAGCCCGCCTGCCGCTGCGCACCGCGGCCGCCGTGCGACTGGGCAACATGAGCTCGAAGCTGTCGCAGAAGATGGGCCTCGGCGCCGGCGGCATGATCGGCGGCCGGGTCGCGCTGAGGCTCGACCCGCAGGCCCTGGCGAACCTGACCCAGGGCCGCACCGTGGCCCTGGTGACCGGGACCAACGGCAAGACCACCAGCACGATGATGCTCAGCCGCGCCGTGGGCGCGCTGGGCGAGGTCGCCACCAACCACGGCGGCGCCAACATGCCCGACGGGCACGTGACCGCGCTGTCCAAGCAGCCCGACGCGCCGTACGCGGTGCTGGAGGTCGACGAGGGGTACTTCCCCGAGGTCGCGCGGGCCGCCGGGCCCGACGTGGCGGTGCTGCTGAACCTGTCCCGCGACCAGCTCGACCGGGTCGGCGAGGTCCGCACCATCGAGAAGTCGCTGCGCACCGCGCTGACCGGCGTGCCCGGCGTCGTGGTGGCCAACTGCGACGACGTCATGGTGACCTCGGCGGCGCGCGACGCGAAGTCGGTGGTGTGGGTGGCCACCGGCACGGGGTGGCACAACGACGCGGCCTCGTGCCCGCGGTGCGGCGACCCGATCCACTGGCGGGGCGAGCACTGGGCGTGCACCGGGTGCGACCTGGCGCGGCCGCGGCCGCACTGGGTCACCGGCGACGGGTTCCTGGTGGCGCCCAACGGCGCGAAGGTCGAGCTGTCGCTGCGCCTGCCCGGCAAGTTCAACCAGGCCAACGCGGTGATGGCGACGGCGGCGGCGCACGTGCTCGGCGTGCCGGTCGAGGAGGCCGTGCAGCGGTTGCGCGCGGTGTCCAACGTGGCCGGTCGGTACCGGACCGTCCAGCGGTCCGGGCACAAGGCGCGGCTGCTGCTGTCGAAGAACCCCGCCGGGTGGAGCGAGACGCTGACCGTGGTGCGCGAGGCCGACCACCCCGCCGTGCTGGTGATCAACGCGCACGAGGCCGACGGGCGCGACCTGTCGTGGCTGTGGGACGTGCCGTTCGAGAAGCTGCGCGGCCGGCGGGTCATCGCGTCCGGCGAGCGGGCGACGGACCTGGCCGTCCGGCTGACCTACGCCGAGGTCGAGCACACGATCGTGCCCGACCCGCTGAAGGCGATCGACGCCATGCCGCCGGGCGCGGTCGAGGTGATCGCCAACTACACCGCTTTCCGCGACCTGAACGCGAGGGCCGCCCAGTGACCACCAGCAAGGTCTCCATCGCCCTGGTCCTGCCGGACCTGCTCGGCACCTACGGCGACTTCGGCAACGCGGTGGTGCTGGAGAAGCGGATGACGTGGCGCGGCATCCCGGCCGAGATCGTCACGGTGCGGTTCGGCGAGCCCGTGCCGGACTCGTGCGACATCTACGTCGTGGGCGGCGGCGAGGACACGGCGCAGACGCTGGCCGTGCGGCACCTGCGGGAGCACCCGGGCATGCAGCGGGCGGCCGCGCGCGGCGCGGTGGTCCTCGGGGTGTGCGCGGGCATCCAGATCTTCGGCGAGTCGTTCACCCGGGCCGACCAGGTGACGCACGCGGGCCTGGGCCTGATCGACTCGACGTCGCACGCGGGCGGCAGCCGGGCCATCGGCGAGGTCATCGCCACGCCGGCGAACGGCCTGTTCGAGGGCATCCTCACCGGCTTCGAGAACCACCAGGGCCGCACCGTGCTCGGCCCGTCGGCGCAGCCGCTGGCGCACGTGAAGGTCGGCACCGGCAACGACGGGTCGGTCGAGGGCGCGGTGCAGGGCCGCATCCTGTGCACCTACCTGCACGGCCCGGTCCTGCCGCGCAACCCGCAGATCGCCGACCTGCTGATCGAGTGGGCCACCGGCACCCGCCCGGCCCCCCTCGACCTGCCCGACGTGACCCGCCTGCGCACCGAACGAGCCAAAGCAGCCGGCGTCTCCGCCTGAAACCCCCGCGTGTCCTCCACTCGGACATCGCGTGTCCTCCGCTCAGGCACCGTGAACCGACCGCTCGGGCACCGCGCCCCGGCCGGTTCCCGGTGTCCGAGTGGAGGTTTCGCGGTGTCCGAGTGGAGGACACGCGATACCGGGGTGGAGGACACGCGGGGTTAGGCCGGGAGTTTGGTTCGGCGGGCCCTGGTCAGGGTGTAGTCGGACGGGTTGAGGGTCTTGGTGCGCATCCAGTAGCGCCAGGTGAAGCCCGGCCAGACGGTGCGGTTGACGCCCTGCGCGTCGAGGTACCAGCTCTTGCAGCCGCCCTCGGTCCAGACGCCCCTGGTGAGCTTGCGCTGGAGCTGCCGGTTGAAGCGGGCCTGCACCTCCGGCCGCACGTCCAGCTCGTCGGCGTGGTGGCGGTCGAGCAGCTCCAGGCACTGGCGCACGTAGCGGATCTGCGACTCGATCATGAACACCACCGAGTTGTGGCCCAGTCCGGTGTTCGGGCCCAGCAGGAAGAACAGGTTGGGGAAGCCCGAGACCGTGATGCCGTAGTAGGTCTCGATGCCCTTCTCCCGCCACTGCTTGGCCAGGTCCACGCCGCCCTTGCCGGTGATGTTCAGGTAGTCGAACGCGTCGACGACGTGGAAGCCCGTGCCGTAGATGATCACGTCGACCTCGTGCTCCACGCCCGCCCGGTCGACGATCGAGCGCTCCCGCACCTCCGCGATGCCGTCGGTCACCACGTCCACGTTGTCCCGGTTCAGCGCCGGGTAGTAGTCGTTGCTGATCAGCACCCGCTTGCAGCCCATGGTGTAGTCGGGCGTCAGCTTGGCGCGGAGGGCCTCGTCGGCGACCTGCGAGCGCATGTGCCGCTTCGCGATGTTCTGCGCGAACTCCATGATCTTCGGGTGCACGGCGAACCCGAGCGCGGTCGACTCCCGCGTCCAGTACACGAAGTCCCGGTACAGGCGCTGGGCGAGCGGCAGCGCGCGGAACAGCCCCTGCTCCCACGTGGTGATGGACCGGTCCATCTTCGGCATCACCCACGGCGGGGTGCGCTGGAACAGCGTCAGCCGCTCGACGTCGCCCGCGATGCGCGGCACGAACTGGATGGCGCTCGCGCCCGTGCCCACCACGGCGACCTTCTTGCCGCGCAGGTCGTAGTCGTGGTCCCACCGCGCCGAGTGGAACGCCCTGCCCTCGAACGCCTCGATGCCGGGCAGCTCCGGGACGTTCGGGAGGTGCAGCGCGCCGACGCCCGCGACCAGGGCCTTGGCGGTGTAGGTGTCGCCGTTGGCGACGGTGACGTGCCAGACCTTGGCGTCCTCGTCCCACCGGGCGCCGCTGACCTCGCTGCCGAACCGGATGTGCGGGCGCAGCCGGTACTTGTCGGCGACCTCCTTGAGGTAGGCCCAGATCTCCGGCTGCCGGGCGAACATCCGCGACCAGCGCGGGTTCAGCTCGAACGAGAACGAGTACATGTGGGACGGCACGTCGCACGCGCAGCCGGGGTAGGAGTTGTCCCGCCACGTGCCGCCGAGGTCGCCGGCCTTCTCCAGCACGACGAAGTCGTGCTGCCCGGTGCGCTTCAGCTCGATCGCCATGCCCAGGCCGGAGAAACCCGTGCCGACGACCAGGACCTTGACCTCTCGGTGCATGCCCGTCCTCCCAGTCCAGCGACTACTCCCCAGTAGGTTACTTGAAGTAAGTTACCTCCGGTAGTCTCGACTTCGTGACCACCGCGGAGCCGCGTCGCCGCCGGATGCCCAAGGCGCAGCGCAAGGCGCAGATGCTCGACGTCGCCGAGGCCGTGTTCGCCGAGCGCGGCTACCTGGCCGCGTCGATGGACGAGATCGCCGAACGGGTCGGCGTGTCCAAGCCGATGCTCTACGAGTACTACGGCTCCAAGGAGGGCCTGCTCATCGGCTGCATCCACCGCGCGCGCACGGAGCTGCTCGACCGCACGCAGCAGGCCATCGCGGGCGCGGAGGGACCCGAGGAGGTGCTGCGCCGCGGCCTCCTGGCGTTCTTCGAGTTCATCGGCGACCACAAGCAGTCGTGGGCGCTGCTGCGCCAGGAGGCGGCCATCACCGTGCCGTCGGCGGTGGAGGAGGTCGAGGGCATCCGCCGCCAGCAGACCGACCTGATCGGGGCGGTCATCACGGGCCTCGTGCCGGGGATCGACCCGGTCGAGGCCGAGGCCTTCGCGGAGATCGTGGTCGGCTCGACCGAGCGGCTGGCGCTGTGGTGCGAACGCCGGCCCGGGATCGGGCCCGCGCGCGCGACCGACTACGTGGTGGACGTGGTGTGGCGGGGCATGGCCGCCCGCGTCACGCCCGCCGGCGGCTGAACAGCACCAGCAGCGCGCCCGCGAGCACCCCGCCCAGCCCGAGCAGGGTCGGCCACAGGGCGCCCGGCCCGGTGTTCGCCAGCACGCGGGTGGAGCCCGGCGCGGCGTTCGGCGCGGACTGGCGGGTGGTGACCACGACCGCGGCGACGGACGGGGCGGTCGTGGTCACCCGGGCGCCGGAGTTCGCCACGCTCGTGGCCGGCGCGGTCGACGTGGCCGACGCCGCCGACGTGGCCGGGGTGGTCGTCGCGGCCGACGTGCCGGACACGAGCGCGGTGGTCGTGGTGGTGCTCGTCGCCGAGGTCCCCGAGAGGTCCACGGTGGTCGTGGGCGCGGTGGTCGTGGCGTGGCACGGCGGTTCGCCCCGTTCCCAGCACCCCCCGGCCGACGCCACCCCGGGCGCCGCCAGGAGCCCGAAACCCAAGCACGCCACAACGGCCAAACGTCGCCTCATTACATCTCCTGGATCAGTGGACTACTACGAACGGCCTATCGGCGGGTGGAAACTACTCGTTACCGGTCGGGCACGCGCTGTACGCGCCGCAGAGCCGCACAACTCCCGTCTCGCTCACTCGTTAGAGGGACAGAAGGCATGTTCGGCCCGATTCGCCGGTCATATGGGAGGACGATCGACGGAAGGCCGAGCCATGCCCACACCCCCCATCACCGCGAACTACCGGCGCGTCGGCGACGACTGGGCGATCACCGTCCGCGCCGGTGACGCGGAACTCGCCGCGACGGCGCCCGGGCTCATAGCGGCGCGCGTCGCGGTCGACCAGCTCGTGGCCGAGCTCGCCGGCGGGCGCCGCCACCCCGCCGTGGTCCACCTGCTGGACGGGGACGCGTTCGCCTTCTCGGTGGCGTACCTGCACACCCGTGCGGGTCTCGCGCCGCCACGGGCGGGCGAAACCGAACCGAACGGCACTCACGGGCAGGTCATGGAGGGCTGAGGCGGCCCGCTCCGGCCTAGGATGACCGCCCAAAGGCGACGGGAGCGCAGACATGGCGACACCGGTTTACAGCGGAGCACGGACGGCGCAACGGGGCAGACCCAGGGACGCCAGTCGGGACGACGCGTTGCGGCGGGCCGCGCTGGAGGTGATGGCCGAGGTCGGCTACCGGGCGCTGACCATGGACGCCGTCGCGGCGCGGGCCCGCGCGGGCAAGGCGACCATCTACCGGCGCTGGGAGTCCAAGCTGGACCTGGTGATCGACACGTGCACGCAGCTCGCGCACCGGAACCTGCCCGAGCCGGACACCGGTTCGCTGACGGGCGACCTGCGGGAGTTCCTGAGCGGGTTCGCCGCGTTCCTGTCCGGCCCGATCGGCAAGGCGGCGCAGGCGCTGGTGGGCGAGCTGCCGCACGAGCCGGAGCTGGCCGCGGCGTTCCGCGAGACGTTCCTGACCGCCCAGCGCGACGTGCTGCGGCGCATCCTGGAGCGCGCCGACGAGCGGGGCGAGCTGCGCCCCGAGGCGCCCCGCGGCATGGCGGTCGAGCTGGCCGGCGCGGCCCTGATCTACCGGTTGATGCTGACCGGCGACCCGCTGGACGTGCCGTTCGTCGACCGCGTGGTGGAGCAGGTGCTGGTGCCCCTCGTCGCCAAGGGGCCCCAACTCACGGGGGTGCAGCTCACGGGGGCGGAGCTCACCTGAACAGCTTGCGCAGCAACGCGAACGCGACGACCGCGCCCACGGCGATCAAGGCGAACTTGACCTTGGGCTCGTCGAGCTTCGCGCGCACGCTCTCCTTGCCCGACTCGACGAAGCGCTGGGGGTTCGCCCTGTCCCCCAGCTCGTCCAGCGTCGCGGCCAGCGCGTCGCGGGCCTGCTCGATCTCACGCTGGATGGTGTCCGGGTCGCGCGCCACTTGTCCTCCCTCGCCACGGTTGCCCGCCAACCGTAGTTCAGGCGCGGGCGCGATGGTGACCTGACCGGTCCCACCGGCGTTTCACGACGCCGTTCCCGGCCGGCCGGGGTTCCGCGCGCGGCGCGTGGCGATAGGCTGAGCGTGACGGGCTCGTAGCCCAATTGGCAGAGGCACACGGTTTAGGTCCGTGCGAGTGAGAGTTCGAGTCTCTCCGAGCCCACCAGGCGCCCCCGGTCGTCGGCCGGGGGCCGCTCACCCCAGGTGGCGCAGCACCTCCAGCATGGACTGCGGGTCCACCGAGGCCGGGTCGTCCTCCGCGCACGCGGCCAGCTCCGCGCGGACCGCGGCGGTGTCCAGGCCCGTGCCGATCAGCACCAGCTCGGTTCGGCGCGGCCCGTCCCACGCCGAGCGCTCGAACCGCAGGAACGCGCCCACGGTGTGCAGGGAGAACCGCTGCCGGTGACCGGGCACGTCGAACAGCACGAACCCCTTGATCCGGTACAGGCCCTTGGGCCGGCGGTCCAGGAAGGCCGTGAACCGCGATGGGTTCATGGCGCCCCCGGTGAAGTCCACGCTCTCGTAGCGCACGTGGTCGTGCTCGTGCCCGTCCTCTTCGAGGAGGTCCTCGAACGAGAGCTGGCCGTACCGGGCGCGGGGCCGCGGGTCGAACAGCAGCGCCGGGTCCACCCGCCCGAACTCCGCCCGCACCACCGGCACGCCGGGCTTGAGCCGGTCGACCTCCGCCTCCAGGGCGGCCGGGTCGGCGGCGCGGTCGACCTTGTTCAGCACCACCAGGTCGGCCACCCGCAGGTGCCGCGCGAGGTCGTCGGGGAACTCGGCCGCGTCGACCAGCAGCACCAGGCCGCCGTAGGACAGCCGCGGGTTCTCGCTCGCCAGCACCATCCGCGCCATGGCCTGCGGCTCGGCCAGCCCGCTGGCCTCGATCACGATGACGTCCACCCGCGGTTCGAGCCTGGCCAGCATCTCGTCCAGCTCGGAGACGTCGATGGCGCAGCACAGGCAGCCGTTGCCCAGCGACACCGCCGAGTCGACCTGCCCGGCCACGCTCATCGCGTCGATGCCGATGGCGCCGAAGTCGTTGACCACCACGCCGACGCGGGTGCCCCTGGCACGGGCGAGCAGGTGGTTGAGCAGCGTGGTCTTGCCGGCGCCGAGGAAACCGGCCACGACCACCACCGGGGTGCGCCTCACGCGACGCGATCCTAGCCGGCCCCGCCCCGGGGGCCGTAGGCGGCGGCGATGTACTGCTCCATGGCCGCGGTCACGCCGTCGAGGTCGTCGGTGGCGACGAGGTCGAGCAGCAGGCCGCGCGCCACGGCCAGCCCCAGCCGGGCGCGGGCCTCGGCCACCTCCGGCGCGAACCCGCGGGCGCGCTCCAGGGCGGCGATGGGGTCGACCCACCGGGAGACGATCCCGTCCAGCAGCGCGGTCGTGCCCGGACGGCCCTGCGCGGCCTGCCCGTACAGCTCGAAGAACAGCCGTTCGTGGGCGCGCAGCGCCGGGTCGGCGAGCACCCGCCAGAACTCCCGCGCCGCCTCCGCCGGGTCGTCGGTGCTCAGCGAGGCCAGCACCGCCCGCTGGTTCTCCTCGACCGCCTTCACCACCTCGACCAGCAGGCCCTCCTTGGAGCCGAAGTGGTAGATGAGCATCCGGTGGCTGGTGCCGACGGCCGCCGCCAGCGAGCGCAGGCTCACCTCGCCCAGGCCGTGCGCGGCCAGGTGGTCCACCACGGCCGACAGCAACCGCCCGCGGGCCCCTTGTCCTCTCATGTACCAAATGGTACATGTACCGCATGGTACAGAGAGTGGACGTCACGGTGCGCAGCGAGGCGCCGCCCGAGGCCGTGTACCGGCTGGCCGCGGACAGCTCCACCTGGCCGGACTGGTCCCCGATCGTGTCCTACGAGCGGGAGCGGGCGGGTGACGCGCGTGGAGTCGGCGAGATCCGGGTATTCAAGAACAAAGGTCGCAAGGCGCTCACGAGGGAGGAGGTCGTCGAACTGACGCCGAACCGGCGGGTGGGCTACGTCCTGCTGTCGGGCCTCGCGATACGCGACTACCGGGCCTCCATCGACCTCACGCCGGACGGCGGGGGCACGGTGGTCCGCTGGCACTCGTCGTTCGAGCCCGGCGTGCGGGGCACGGGGTGGCTCTACCGCCTGGTGCTCCAGGCCGTGATCTCCCGCTGTGCCGAGGGGTTGGCCGCGCACGCCACGCGGTCGAGCTGAGGCGTCGCCTCGCCGGGACCGGGGTCTCCCCCGGACCCGCACTGGGGTTTTCCACACCCGGCTGTGAGGACGGCTTCATGGTGACCACGTCGGCCGGTTCGTAACTTGGGATCATGGATGTCGTCTCGTGGGTCACCGACCTGATGGAGAAGCTGGGCGCGCCGGGCGCCGGGCTCGCGATCGCGCTGGAGAACCTGTTCCCGCCGCTCCCGAGCGAGGTCTTCCTGCCGCTGGCCGGGTTCACCGCGAGCCAGGGCAAGATGAACCTGGTGGCCGCGATCCTGTGGACCACCGCGGGCTCCGTGATCGGCGCGCTGCTGCTGTACTACCTGGGCGTCGCGCTCGGGCGTGAGCGGATCCGCCGCATCACCGAGCGGATGCCGCTGATGAAGGTGTCCGACGTCGACCGCGCCGAGCAGTGGTTCAACCGGCACGGCAAGAGCACCGTCTTCTTCGGCCGGATGGTGCCGGTCTTCCGCAGCCTCATCTCGATCCCGGCCGGCGTCGAGCGGATGCCGGTGCCGCTGTTCACCCTGCTGACGGCGGCGGGCAGCCTGATCTGGAACACCGCGCTGATCCTGGCGGGCTACTTCCTGGGCGCCAACTACCACGTGGTGGACCAGTACCTGGGGGTCGTGTCGAAGGTCGTGCTGGGCCTGGCGGTCGTGGGCGTAGTGTGGTTCGTGGTGTCGCGGGTGCGGCAGCGCAGGCGGGAGGAGGCCCAGGAGGAGGAGCCCTCCGCGCGGGGCTAGCGCGGCACCCGGCGAGGCCGGTGGTGAGGAGCCGTCGGCGGCTCCGCTCGTCCCGGGTGACCTAGGCTGCGCCCCATGACGGAGATCACTCCCTTGTTGATGTTCCAGGGCCGGGCGGAGGAGGCGATGACGTTCTACACGTCGCTGTTCCCGGGCTCCGAGGTCCTCACGCTCACCCGTTACGGCCCCGAGGGCCCGGGCGCGGTGGGCTCGGTCGTGCACGCGACGTTCACGTTGGCCGGGCAGCGGTACGCCTGCATCGACAGCTCCCAGCCGCACGACTTCACCTTCACCCCCTCCGTCTCGCTCTACGTGAACTGCGAGGACGAGGAGGACCTGGACCGGTTGTACGCGGCGCTGTCCGAGGGCGGTGAAGCGCTCATGCCGCTCGGCGACTACGGCTTCAGCCGCAAGTTCGGCTGGGTCAACGACCGGTTCGGCGTCTCCTGGCAGCTCAACCTGCCTTCGTGACCCCCGACGGGCCTCACGCGCGCAGGTAGCGCAGGATCGCCAGCACGCGCCGGCTGTAGCCGTCCACACCGGACAGACCCAGCTTGTCGAAGATCGAGTTCACGTGCTTCTCGACCGCGCTGCGCGAGACGTGCAGCAGCGCCGCGATCGCGTTGTTCGTGTGCCCCTCGGCCATGCGGGCCAGCACCTCCCGCTCCCGCCCGGTGAGCACGTCCAGCGGGTGGCTCGTGCGGGCCAGCAGCCGGCGCACCACCTCGGGGTCGAACGCGACCCCGCCGGAGCCGACGCGGCGCAGCGCGTCCAGGAACTCCCCCACCTGGACCACCCGGTCCTTGAG